>CAYYPB010000286.1:0-4435 GCA_964473405.1 uncultured Planctomycetaceae bacterium | reverse complement strand
GCTCCCGCGTGAATACGCGCTCCACCACCGCCCAGAATTTTTCCGAATGGTCAAGATGCCGCAGGTGGCAGAGCTCGTGGACCAGAATGTAGTCGCAGAGATCCGTGGGTAGAATCATCAAGCGCCAATTCAAGCAGATGGTGCCTTGGGACGAGCAACTTCCCCAGCGTGTGCGTTGCGCGCGAATGCTGATGCGTTTCGGCTCCACCCCCAGCGTTCGTGCATAGGGTGCCAGACGCGCCGGCAGACGGCGGTTAGGCTCGCGTCGACACACGTGCGCCTCCCCACCGAAGCAGAATGTCCACGCCCTTCGCCGACGGTCGTCACCCATGTGGCGACTGCATTTCCCCCCACGACCCCATACGGCACGTTGGCGGCATCGAGCGAGGGGGTCATGTCAACGAGCAGTTTTTTGACGCGCTCAACCGCCATCACCTGACCTCTGAAACTCGGACAATCTGCCGCTGCCATGCAACCACCCTACAACTCCACTTCAACCCCCGCGTACCATCTGCCCCGCGATCGGCAACTCATACACCGCAGGGTTGATCTCGCGCAACGTCTTCTCCACCGCATCCGCTTGCTGGTCCGCGATGTGTTTCTCGAACTCGCCGCGAAACTTCTGCACAATCGTGCGAATGGGAAACGCCGCCCCGTCCGACAATCCGCAGATGCTTAGCCCGGGCATCATGCCCATGTTCTGCGTCGTTTGTTCGATCAAATCCAGATCGGCCACACGCCCCGCACCGTCGGCGATGCGCCGGGCGATCTTGTACATCCAGTGGGTTCCCTCGCGGCACTGCGTACACTGACCGCAACTCTCCGTCGCGTAGAACCGTGTGATGTTTGCGAGCACGCGGCGGATGTCCGCGCCCTGTGGGATAACAATCGCCCCCGCCGTGCCCAGGCCGAGCAGGCCGTACTTGCGAGGGCCGTCGAAGTCCAGGACGCAATCGAGTTCGTCTTCCGTCAGGATGCCGACGCTCAGACCGCCTGGGATGCAACCCTTAACGCCTACGCCATCGCGCATGCCTTGGCCGTAGTCGTCACCGAAGATCAACTCGCGGCAGCTCAAGCCCAACGGTGCCTCGAAGCACCCCGGCCGATTCACCGGGCCGCTCACCGTATAGATCTTCGGCCCGGCCGAGCTCTCGGTGCCGATCGACTTGAACCAGTCCGCACCGCGTTCGAAAATGTGCGGCAGGCAGCAGAGCGTTTCCACGTTGTTCACGACGGTGGGCCGGCGGAACAGACCTTCGATCGCCGGGAACGGCGGCTTGATCCGCGGGCAGCCCCGTTTGCCTTCGAGGCTCTCGATCAGGCCCGTCTCTTCGCCGCAGACGTAGGCTCCCGCCCCGCGATGGATCCAACAGTCCATCGAAAAGTCGGTGCCGAAGATGTTCTTGCCGAAAAGCCCCGCGGCGTAGGCCTCGTCGAGAGCCTTCTGGAGGATGTGGAACTGCTCGTGAAATTCGACGCGCATGTAGATGTAGGCCACCGTCGTCCGCGTGGCGTGGCCCGCGATCAAGATGCCTTCGAGTAACTGATGCGGGTCGTTCTCCATCAACACGCGATTGCACAGCGTGCCGGGCTCGGACTCGTCGGCATTGACGCAGAGGTAGGTGATTTCGCGATCGGGCGGGAGAAACGACCACTTCATCCCGGCCGGAAAGCCCGCCCCGCCGCGACCACGAAGGCCGCTGGCCTTGACCGTCTCGATCGTATCGGCGGACGTAACGTCCTTGATGACGCGCTTCGCCGACGCATAGCCGCCGCGCGTTCGATAGACCTCGAGGGTTCGACTCCCCTCGACGCCGAGGTTCCTCAGCAAGACAGGCTCAAACTCTGCCATGTATCACCGTCCACTCGCCTCGGATCAAACAGCCAAGAGACTGTTTCATAACTCGCTGTGGCACCGGCGTCTCGCCGGTGGGATCACAGGCGGGACGCCTGTGCCACAAACTGTGAAACAGCTTCTGTACGAGTCTCATGCGCCTTACCAATGGGACGCGCCGCCGCGTCAGGCACGATCGCCTGGAAGTACAACAGACTCCACGCCGCACATCCCAGCGTGAACCACGTCCGCCAGCCGCCCCGGGTACAAGGTGCTACGACTACGAGCCAGATCGGCAGAAAGTCTAGCGCGAACCGACTGTACCCGTGCTCGATGTAGCCGGGGCTGTGATAGCATAAGAGCCCGAGCATGATCGGCAAGGTGCCGAGCATCAAAACTCGACTTTTTCCGTCGCGCCACCAGACGCCCGCCGCCAGGAAAACCCAAATCGCCAGCGGCGTGGTGATCCACAGGCTCGTTCCGTTCTGATTCGCGTCGGTGAGATTCACGCCGGCGAGCGAGACATCGCCGATCCTCGGCGGCGCAACGTGCATGTAGTAGAGGTTGTCGGGGATGTAGCGAGCGGAGAAGGTTCCGTGCGTCGTGCAACGCTGGCCCATGTAGCCGTCGTTCTCAAGGCCGACGTAGATGTGCCGATAGCCGAAATCCAGCGGGTTGCCGAACTTGAGCGTGTTAAGCGTCAAGAGCGGGGCCGCGATCAGACCCAGCCCCACGAGACACATTGCCAATCGCCGGCCACCGCCGCGCTGCCATGCCGCCCAGAGCAGAACGCCGCCGTAGAGGAACGTCATCTGCCGAGTGTAGGTGGCGATGGCCAGCCCGATCAGCGACGGCCAGATCCGCCGGCGGCCCAGTAGATCGGCCGCGATCAGGAGCAGGCCGACCTGCGAGACGGCGTGATCGATGCTGCCCAGCATCCCGGTCCCCGTGGCGTGCAGACTCGGCAGCAGCGCCGTGCCCCCCATCCACGCCACCGTGAGCACTGCGGCCCAGACCGGATGGCCCAGCCGGCGACGAAACACCAGAAAGCCCACGATCGGCAACGGCCAAAACAGCAGTAGCACCATCGGCTGCGTCAGCCACATCCCCTCCGGCACGAGCAGCAACCGATGCAGCGGAGCCAACGCCACCGTCAACGCCGACATCAACGGCGGGAAGACGTTGTAGCACTTGCCCTCGAAGGCGGCCGTGTCGTGCAGCCGATTCGCCGGATCGGTCACATCGACCGTCGGATAATCCCAATCCAACGCCCCCCGCATGACCGGCGGAATGTCCAGCCGTCCGCGCAGCCAGGCATGGCCCTCGGCGAGACCGGCATTGCTGTCGGCGCTCACTCCCCATTGCGATAGACCAATCTTCGGTCCCGCCACGAGTTGGATCGCCGCCAGCATGAGCAGGAAGCAGGCAAGGTCGTATCGATGGCGAGCGAAGAACGACGTGCGCGGCGCGCCAGCGGGCCTCGCTTCTGTCGCCGTCGGTTCAGATTCCCTTTCTCGCTCGTTCATGGTCATCCAAATCGGCATCCGCTCACCCGGGGCACGCGTCAACTTCGCGCTAGGCCCACAAGTGGAAATAGAGCGCGCTATACGCCAAGAGCGACATCATCACCCACCGCCGTCGACCCGCGAAACCACCCGTCGCCACGACGGCCAGCCAGACGGGCGCGTAATCCAACGCAAAGCGATAGAAGCCGCGCTGGACCGAACCCGTCGTGTGATAGCACAGCAAGCCGAGGATCACCGCCAGCGAGCCGAGCATCAGCGCCCGTGACGCTGGAGCCCGCCACCAACGCCGAACGTCCCACAACGCCAGCAGAAGCAACGGGGAGGTCATCCAGATCGCCGTCCCGTCGGGGTGCCCCGTCACGCGCACGCCCATGCCTGCCTGTTCGATCACCGGAGGCGATGCGTTCATGTGCCAGAGGTTGATCGGCACGAACCGCACATCGAACGGACGCCCGTACATCGTAGCGCGCCGGGCATACATGTCGTCGCGACCGACGTAGATCGCCTGATAGCCGGTGTCGAACACGCTGCCGAACTTGAGGTAGTTGAGCGTCGCCAGCGTCCCGAGCCCGATGACGCCGGCCGTGGCGACCAGAATCACGTTCCGCGGGCGATGAACGGTCAGCCGCCAGGCCACCCACATCACCGCCGGGACATAGAAAACGGTCAACTGCCGCGTCCACATCGCGATCAACAACCCCAGGGTGGCCGGCCAAATACGCCGTTTGCCCAGCAGATCGCCGGCGACGAGCAACAGACCCGTACAACACAGCACATGATTGATCTCGTTGATCGACCCGCCGCGGCAGTTGGCCAACATCACCAGTAGCGGCGTGCCGAGGATCAGATAGGCCGTCAAAATCGCGGCGGGCACACTCCTCCCCCCCGACGCCGAGCGAAACGCCCAGAAGCCGACGATGGGCAAGGGCAGCGCCACCAGCGCAACGTACCAGGGGGCGTAGAACACGCTCGCGTCCCGACCGACGAGGCCCTGGAGTTCCTGCAACCACAGCGCCAGGCAACTGAAGAAAGTGAAGAGCGGTGGAAAGACGTTGTAGACCTTGCCGTCGTGATA
>CAYYPB010000285.1:0-4453 GCA_964473405.1 uncultured Planctomycetaceae bacterium | reverse complement strand
TGGACACAAAAGAAGCCGGGCACCCGCACGCCATGCGGATGCCCGGCTTGAGTTGGGCAAATATCTTTCGGCCACGAGGCGGCCGGGGCAGCCTACCGATCCGGGAAGTGCAGCGTGTTGTCGTTCGCATCGATGACGAGCCAGGCCGCTTGGTTTCGCGTGTTGTCGATCGCGTCGCCGGCACGATCCAGCACACCCACGACAATCACGCCACCGCGCCCGTACTGGAAGGGCTGAGTCTGCGTATCGAGCGTCTTGTCCAGTCGCCACTCGGGGGCCGAGCCAAAGTTCTCGGCACAAACGGTGCCCTGAATCCGAGACGACTCGACCGACTTGCCGACCGGAAGACCCACGCCGCTGGCATAGACGAAGCCACGTTGCGTGCAGAGGTCGCCGACGATCGTGCCGCCGCTGCAGATGAAGTCAGGGTCGTCGTTCCCGAAGACGACCAACTCGGGCAACGGGATCAACGCACTGCCGTCGTCTCGGCGACGCAACGTGAACTGCGGCAACGAGGGATCGGGGAACACCGTATTGGCATCACCCGTGACGTTCGGACCGATCATGGCCCCCGCACCTTGGTTGACGCCGTACTCGAGCGTCAGCAAGCGCGTGCCACTGAGCAAACCGATGGAGTCGCAGCCGATGCCGGCCGTCGTACCCGAGCCGGGGACGATGGCATCAGTATAGCCCGCATTGAGGTAGTCGTTGATCTGCTCGTCGCAGACGAAGCCGCCGGGACCCGCGGAAACCACGAGCGTCACCGAGAACTCCACGAACTGCTGCGATTCATTTTGGATGAATATCTGAATCGTCTGTTCCGCCAGATTGAGATCGCACACCGACGTGACGGTCTCGTTCTGCGTGGGATCGTCCGGGTTGGTCGGCGTCGGCGGCGGACCGCCCGTGTTCACGCCGACGAGCGTGCTGTTGAACGCCGCAGCCAAGAACGGGCTACCGCCCTTGCAACCGGTCGCGAGGATCACCCCGACGGCGAAGACGCAGGCCAGACTCACGAGACTTGCAACACGACTGAAGCGGGAAAACATCTCTTGCCTCCTCAGGGGCAGCTTGGAAACACGCCTGATTGCGGGGACCGAACGGCAAGCGTAGCCAGTTGGCCCCCACTGATATCTTGCCGGTAACCTCATCGTGAACCTGCCTACGCGCGGCAGGTCTCCCAGGTGGGCTTGTCAGTCAGCGTTCTCCCCCCGGAGGTTCCGCTCGACCGACACCTACCCATTGTACCGCCGCACCAGGTGGTAGGCAATGCCCTCGCCCGCTTCTGCTTCGCAGCCCTCGCCGCCTATCGGGCCTAGGCCGGCCGGCATGTCGCAAGCTCGCTTTTAGAGGCCGGGAGGCTCATCGCCGCAGCCGTCGTGCCCGATTCGCCACGGCCCGCCGATAAGTGGACCGCTTTCCTGTAGGCCAATCTGCTGCCATTCTCGGCTGCCAACGTGGCAGGGATCGAACTCGGACAATCGATTTAACACACTGTCAACACGCGGGTTACATACACGAGACGCAATACGGCACGCCCCTTGCTCCACGATCGAGCGGCCGCGCAAGCGCGCCGCCGGAAAGGACGCTCTACATGAACCCAGACAGACTCACTATCAAAGCTGCGGCGGCGTTCCAGGATGCCGAGCGACTCGCCCGCCAGGCCGGACACGCCGAACTTCAGCCGCTCCATCTGCTGGCCGCCCTCTGCCCGCCGCAACCGGATGGCGGCAACTCGGACGTGGGCATCGCGGGGCCGTTGCTGCGGAAGGCCGGCGCGAGCATCGACCAGATCAAGAGCATCACGGCCAGCGAACTCGATCGGCTCCCCAAGGTCTCGGGCGCGTCGTTCTCGATGAGCAGACCCCTGCAAGAGACCCTCGACAAGGCCGACGCCCTGGCCATCGAGATGAAGGACCAATATGTCTCGACCGAGCACCTGTTGCTGGCGCTGCTCGACGTCCCGAGCGACGCCAGGGAGATTCTTGCTGTCAGCGGTGCCGACACGCCCTCGATCCTCGCGGCGCTCAAGGAGATTCGCGGCGGCGCTGCGGTCACGACGCAGAACCCGGAGGACACCTACCAAGCCCTTCAGAAGTACGGCGTCGACCTCGTCGAGATGGCTCGACAGGGGAAGCTGGATCCCGTCATCGGCCGAGACGAGGAGATTCGCCGGTGTATGCAAGTCCTCGCCCGGCGGCGGAAGAATAACCCCGTCCTCATCGGTGAGCCCGGCGTCGGCAAGACGGCCATCGTCGAGGGGCTGGCGCAGCGCATCCTCGCCGGCGATGTCCCCGAGGCGCTCAAGGACAAACGGCTGATCGCCCTAGACATGGGGACGCTGATCGCCGGGGCCAAGTATCGCGGCGAGTTCGAGGAGCGTCTCAAGGCCGTCGTCCGCGAGGTCATTGATGCCGCCGGACTCGTGATCCTCTTCATCGACGAGCTGCACACCGTCGTCGGCACCGGCAAGACCGAGGGGAGCATGGACGCGGGCAACCTACTCAAGCCTGCCTTGGCGCGCGGTGAGCTGCGATGCATCGGCGCGACGACGCTCGACGAGTACCGGCAGAACATCGAGAAGGACAAGGCTCTCGAACGGCGATTTCAAACGGTCTACGTCGGCGAGCCGACCGTCGAGGATACGATCGCGATTCTTCGCGGACTCAAGCCCAAGTATGACACGCATCATGGCGTGCGCATTCAGGACAGCGCGCTCGTCGCCGCGGCGACGCTCTCGCATCGCTACATCGCCGACCGCCATCTGCCCGACAAGGCCATCGACCTCATCGACGAAGCCGCGTCGCGGTTGCGCATCGAGAACGACTCGCTGCCGACCGAACTGGACCAACTTCGACGCCGCATCATGCAACTGGAAATCGAACGCGAGGCCCTCAAGCTGGAGAAGGACGACGCCAGCAAGCGGCAACTCGACGCCGTCAACAAGGAGCTGGCAGACTTGCAGGAACGCAACGACGCCCTGACCGCCACCTGGCAAGGCGAGAAGGCCGAGCTCGATGCCATCAAGGCGATTCGCCAGCAACTCGAAACGCTGCAAGCACAACTCGACGAAGCCCAACGCGGCGGCGACCTCGAACGGGCAGCGCGCATCCGCTATTCCGAACTGCCAACGATCGAGACCGATCTGCACGCGCGTGAAGAGAAACTCACGCAACTGCACGCCGCCGGCGAAGGGCTCCTTCGCGAAGAAGTGACGCCCGAAGAAATAGCCGAGGTCGTCAGCAAGTGGGCGGGCGTTCCCGTCACACGGCTACTCGAAGGTGAACGCGAGAAACTGATGAAGATGGAAGACCGTCTCCACGATCGCGTCGTCGGTCAGGACGAGGCCGTCCGCGCCGTGGCCGATGCCGTGCGCCGCTCTCGCGCCGGGCTAAGCGACCCCGATCAGCCGATCGGCTCGTTCCTCTTCCTCGGCCCGACGGGCGTGGGCAAGACGGAACTCTGCAAGGCCCTGGCGGTGTTTCTGTTTGACGACGAGTCGGCCTTTGTCCGCATCGACATGAGCGAGTTCATGGAGCCGCATAGCGTCGCGAGGCTCATCGGCGCGCCGCCCGGCTACGTCGGCTACGAGGAAGGCGGCCGCCTCACCGAGGCCGTCCACCGCCGGCCGTATAGCGTGATCCTGCTCGACGAGATCGAAAAGGCCCACCGAGACGTCTTCAATGTGCTGCTGCAACTCCTAGACGACGGCCGCCTCACCGACGGCCAAGGCCGCACGGTGGACTTCACCAACACGCTCGTTGTCATGACCAGCAACCTGGGCAGCGACCACATCGCCAGACTAACGGCCGATGCGGAAGCGCCGCGGGCTTTCCCGGCGCGCCGGGACGCGGACGTGAACACACCAGCCATTTCAACCACTGGCACCGGCCCATCCGCAGGCGACGCCGACATCGCCACCGACATAGAAATCGAACGCGCCATCAACGAGGTCCTCAAGCAACACTTCCGCCCCGAGTTCCTCAACCGCATCGACGAAACGATCATCTTCCACCGCCTGACGCCGGCCAACCTCTCCAAGATCGCCGACATCCAACTAGACCAACTTCGACAGTGCTTAGCCCACGGCACCGGCGCGCACGGCGGCGGCATCACCTTGACACTAACGGACGCCGCCAAGACCAAACTAGCCCACGACGGCTACGACCCCACCTACGGCGCCCGCCCCCTAAAGCGCCTGATCCAACAACAAATAGAAAACCCTCTAGCCCGCCAAGTCCTCAGCGGCGAGGTAGCCCCAGGCGACGAAGTCACTGTCGACGTCGCTGGGGAGGTGTTTGCGTTTGAGAACGCTTCCGCCACGGCATCAACTGTGGACTAGCCGCCCTGCCTCTCCCGTGCGGGCCCCGGCCTCGTTCAGCAGCTCACGGCCGGCCAGCCGCGCACCCGAAGACGACCGCCGCCATAGGGACGCTTGTATTCAGAGTTCGTC
>CAYYPB010000284.1:0-4453 GCA_964473405.1 uncultured Planctomycetaceae bacterium | reverse complement strand
CCCAAATTGGAGGGCCCGCCGACGGAGCGCCGAACGCTCTCTTACGGTCGCGGCTCTGATCGGGGACGCGCACCTCGATCATCGGTTTGACTTCAACGGAGACATCACCATGGCGAGAATCGTTCGAGGCGGACTCATTCAGGCAACGCTCGCTGAGCCGGGCGACGCGCCCATCGAGAAGATCAAGAAATCCATGATCGACAAGCACGTCGGTCTGATCGAACAAGCCGCCGGCAAGGGCGTGCAGGTCCTCTGCCTCCAGGAGCTGTTCTACGGCCCCTACTTCTGCTGCGATCAAGACGCCAAGTGGTACCAAATGGTCGAGAAGATCCCCGACGGTCCGACCACCAAGCTCATGATGGACCTCGCCAAGAAGCACGAGATGGTGATCGTCGTTCCAATCTATGAGGAGGATCTGCCCGGGCTGTACTACAACTCCGCAGCCGTCATCGACGCCGATGGCAAGTACCTCGGCAAGTACCGCAAGAACCACATCCCGCACTGCGCCCCCGGCTTTTGGGAGAAGTTCTTCTTCCGCCCTGGCAACATGGGCTACCCTGTCTTCGAGACAGCCATCGGAAACGTCGGCGTCTATATTTGCTACGACCGTCATTTCCCGGACGGCGCGCGATGCCTCGGGCTCAACGGTGCCGAGATCGTCTTCAACCCGTCGGCCACGGTCGCCGGCCTCAGCGAGTATCTGTGGAAGCTCGAGCAACCGGCGCATGCCGTTGCCAACCAGTACTTCATCGGTGCGATCAACCGTCCCGGCACCGAGCCGCCCTGGAACTTCGGCGAGTTCTACGGCACGAGCTATTTCTGCGACCCACGCGGTCAGATCATGGCCGAAGGGAGTCGAACGGACGACGACCTCGTCATCGCCGACATGGACTTCGACATGATCCGCGAGGTCCGCAACACTTGGCAGTTCTTCCGAGATCGCCGACCGGAGACGTACGAAGAGATCGTGATGCTCTAACAAAGAGCTGCGGGCTTTCCCGGCGCGCCGGAACGCGGCGCTTGTGATTGGGCAAGAATGTGGAAACGACATTGACAACCGAACAACAACTCATCCAGAAGCTGCGGCGGATCGAAGCGCTCTTCGCCGGAACTACATACGATGGAGAACGCGATGCGGCGGGCGGCGCGATGGAGCGTATTCGCGAACGGCTTCGGGGGGCGAAGGCGTCGGACCCGGCCATCGAATGCAAATTCACGAGGCTGGACATGTGGTCTCGGCGCGTCTTAGTGGCGCTGCTGCGGCGCTATGACATCAAGCCGTTTCGTTACCACGGGCAGCGCCGCACCACGGTGATGGCCCGCATGCCGGCCTCCTTCATGGACGAGACCCTCTGGCCCGAGTTTCAGGAATTGGATCGGACGCTCAGCGCCTATCTGAATGATGTCACGAGTCGGGTCATCAACGAGGGCATCCATTCAGATTCCTCAGAGGCGGAAGTCAGGAACCAGAAGGTACTGGCCAGTTAGTGGAGTTGGCCGTTCCGAGATCGAGTTTCGTGGCGAGGATAGTACCTTGACCGAAATACTCGCACTGATTGTCGGCCTCATCCTCGGCGGCGCTCTCGGCGTCTATGTGGGCATCATGCGCGGTCGCGGTGCGTTGACGGGCGACGTGGCCGGCCTCAACGCTTCACTGGAAGAAGTCCGCGGCCAGGTCGCCTCTCGCGAGGCGGAAATCAAGACCCTTCGCGAGACGCTGGATACAGAGAAAGCAACCGGCGTCGATTCCAAGGCCCGACTCGAGGCCGCTCGCGATCACTTCGCCGAACAGCGCCGGCAGATCGAAGAGATGGAGAAGAAGGTCAAGGAGACATTCGCCGCGCTGTCGGCCTCGGCGCTCAAGAGCAACAATGAGCAGTTCGTTACGCTTGCCGAAGCGAAGATGAAGCCCCTCCGCGAGCAACTCCAACGATACGAGAAGCAAGTCGCCGAACTCGAAAAGACTCGCGCCAAGGCATACGGCGGTCTTAGTGAGCAACTCGAGCAGATGGACAAACAGCGCGAGCAGCTCAGTCGCGAGACGCAAGCACTCACCGCCGCATTACGGCAGCCCGGCGCCAAGGGGCGATGGGGCGAGGCCGGCCTGCGCAATCTGCTCGAACTGACCGGCATGTCGGCCTACTGCGACTTCGCCGAGCAGGTTTCCGTGGGTGACGCCGGCGATCGGCGGCGGCCGGATGTGGTTATTCGATTGCCGGGCGACGGGTCGCTCGTGGTTGACGCCAAGGTGAACACGTCCGCCTATCTCGATGCCGCCGAGGCCACAGACGAAAAAGAGAAAGAGCGTTTCCTCACCAAGTACGCCGGCGAGGTTCGCAACACCTCCAGGGCCCTGGGTGCCAAGGATTACTGGCGGCAGTTCGACCCGGCCCCCGAGTTCGTGGTGATGTTCATGCCGGGCGAGGCCTTCTTCGCGGCGGCCGTGTCACAGGATCGCGAGTTGATCAGCGACAGCATGGACAAGGGTGTGCTCCTGGCCTCCCCCACAACGCTCGCCGCGCTGCTCATGGCCATCAAGCACGGCTGGCAGCAGCAGCAAGTCGCCCAGAATGCCGAGGAGATCGCCAAGGCCGGTCGCGACTTGTTCGACCGCTTATGTGTCTTCGTCGGCCACCTCGACGCCGTCCGTACAGGCCTGGAAAAGGCCGGCGACGCGTACAACAAGGCGGTCGGAAGTTGGGAGACGCGAACCCTCCCAGGCGTTCGCAAGCTCAGAGAGTTGGGCGCTGACACCGGCAAGACACTCGCCGATCTCAAGCCCGTCGAGACGCCGCTACGGGCGCTGCCTCAGGCAGAAGAAATCGACGACGCCCACGCCTAGTCGCGCCAGGCTCCGGCTTGCCGTTTGGCGGCGACTCAGCACGCTCAAGCGGAGTCTTCAGTCCCCACGACATCCTCAATCCGATCGCGGATCTCCAGGAGTCGATCGAGCTGCGTCACGCGGATCGCCCCCATGATGCGACGATCCACACCGATGAGTACGATTCGCCGCTTGTCGAACGTGAAGCTCTTGGTCAACTGAACCAACGCTCCCAACGCCACGCTCGGCGCGAACTTCACCTTACCGAAGTCGATCACGATCGGCACGCCGTGCCGCTGGCCTGCCTCGGTCATGACATCATCAACCAGCGTTTCCGTGGACCGATCATCCAGCGACGCCTTCAGCACCACGACGTGCAACGCACGTTCGTTCGGCAATACCTCAGTGACACGCTGATCAGACATGGCATCCTCGCTTCCGGGGAGACAGAGTGCGATTGTACCCCATCCCCGCAAGGCCGCGACCAGCATAAAGTGACCCCCGGAGGCGCTGAACCCCCCTCGCCACGCGCTGGCAACGGCTTGCCGTTTGGTGACCTCACCCAGAGGGGTTCCCCCGACACAGCCCTCAACGCCGAGACCCCACAATCCCGATACTACTCGCATGGCAAGGCGCATGGCGCCCCCGGGAGTTCCGCGCATGAAATGCCAGTATTGCGAAAAGACGAACTCAGCCGACAGCAGATTCTGTCGCCATTGCGGCGAGAAGACCTACCGCCCAGCCACCACGTCGGCCCGGCAGCCGAGCCCCCAATCTGCTCGCAGCAAGACCCGAGCAAAACTCCGCCCCAAGCCCAAGCCCGAACTCGATGTCCATGGCGACCCAAACCACGAGCAGCCCATCTGGGCCGGCCGACCCGCCTGGAGAGCCTTCACCGGCACTTGGCTCGCCTGGGCGGTCCTCAGCCTGGGAGCCCTCGCCGCTTCCTACCACTACACAGGCCGGGCGTCGACGCTCGTCTCTGTCGTCTGGATCCTCGCACTCGGTGCCGGCGTCGGCCTTGTGGTCCGCGAGTCGCTGATCGTCCTCGGCCTGGGGTATCAACTCACGACTCAACGCTTGTTCATCCACCGTGGCATCCTTACGCGTGTCACCGATCAGACGGAGCTATTACGCATCGACGATGTGCGTCTCTCCCAGGGTGTCATCGACCGCTTCGTCAATACGGGAAACCTCGAGGTCTTCGGCACCGACGAAACCGACAAGAACGTGGAACTCCGCTCGATTCCTCAGCCGGCCGAAGTCGCCGAAGCCCTCAGGCTCAATGTTCGAGCAGTCCGGGCCCAAACCACGCTGGCCATCGAGAGTGTCTGACGCCCAACGGCCTGGCTGTAACGCTGAGGGGATCGTTCACTCAGCAGCCCGTCGTTCTCCGATGTACCCAACAAGGTGCCGAGCCGCCGGTGCCTGATACCCGAGGAATCGCCGCGTGCCCCGCCATGTCCCCAAACACCCAACGCCCGACGCGAGCCAAGGCGGCAATGGCCGCAGCGCGAAGCCTCTGTCCTCGAGACAGATGGTCGCGATCGTGCTGGCCGGCATCTGGGTGACAGTCTCTGTCACTGTGGGCTACTATATCGGCGAGCCGTATCTGAAGAAGGGGGACGAGAC
>CAYYPB010000283.1:0-4459 GCA_964473405.1 uncultured Planctomycetaceae bacterium | reverse complement strand
GGGTGGCATGCGGGGCGGCGAGGCGGGCCCCTGCACGCCCAATCCTTCCCCGCAGCCCCCGGGGGCGTGCTGCAAATGGGATGGCACTTGCCAAGAGGGTGTCGAGATTTCGACGTGCGACATACCGGCCGGCGAGACGTTCTTCGTGGATACGCTCTGCGCGGCGGTGGAGCCGTGTCCGCTGCCGCCCGGTGCCTGCTGCACGCCCGACGGGTTTTGCGCTGACGGCGAGACGACCGTGTCGTGCGCTGCACAGGGCGGAACCTTCCTGGGCGTCGGCGCGGCATGTTTGGAGGGAAACGCCACGTGCGACGGTGCCTGCTGCAACCCGTCGTCGGGCTTCTGCACCGAAGTACCGGTCACGCTGTGCCTCGGTGCCAACGAGTTCCAAGGGCACGGGACGGCCTGCGTGGGCGTCGGCCTCGACGAGTGTCCGACAGGGTCGTGCTGCAATCCTGACGGCACCTGCACGATTACGACACCCGCCGGTTGCGCCCCGCCCTCGGTCTACACCGACGGTGCGACTTGCGGTCCTCCGAATCCTTGCCCCCAGCCTGTTGGGGCCTGCTGCTTTTCGCCGGGTTGTGCCGAGCCCTTGTCGCAGGTGCAGTGCATCGGCCTGGGCGGCACTTGGGCGGGCGAGGGTACGGTCTGTCCGGACGCTTGTGCGGCGACCTGTCCGCCCGGCTCGGATCCTGGCAACATGAATGGCGACCTGACCGTCGATGCTGCTGACATTCAGGGCTTCACCGACTGCATGTTGGGTGTCAACACGGACCCGTCTGTTACGTGCGACTGCGGCGACTTCGACCAGCTCAACGGCGTGGACATGGCGGACCTCGCTCCGTTTGTCGCGGCGTTGTTGGGCCCGTAGCGCGGTCGTCCGCCGAGCAGATGGGCAGACCCGAGCGTGCAGCGAGCCGCGAGCTTCAGCTCTCGCGGACGTTCCTCGCTACGGAACACCAAGCGGTAGCGCACGTCCGCGCGGACTGAAGTCCGCGGCTCGATTCGGGAGCGACGCAGCCTAGCGTTTCACTTGCGGCGGCGGCTGGGGAGCGGGCTGCGCGACGACGACCGATTGCGGCTCGTACTTGCCGGCGATGCCGCTGGCGATGGACTGAGACAGCGCGCGCAGGTCGACGCCCAGGACGCCTTCGACGGTAGCCAGCGACTCGGACAGCATGCGGGCCTTGCCCATCGCCGCCCCGGCCATGGCCTTGCCGTCGCCGCCGTCGATGACCGTGACGTCGCCGAGGTTCACATCGGCAATCGTCTTGGTGAGCTCGGTCACGACGTTCGGCATCATCTCGACGAGCATGACCTTGAGCGCGTCGGGGTGCTTCTGGATGGCCTCGCCGATCTGCTGAATCGCCGCGGCCCGGGCCTTGCCCTCTTCGAGAATCGACGCCGCAGCACCGACCGCCTCGGCCTTGGCCACGTCGCGATCGGCATTGGCCTTCATCACGTCCGTGGCGAGCAACCGGGCCTCTTCCGCTTGGGCCGCAGCCTCGTTTCGTTGGGTCTCCTTGATGGACGCCTCGCGGGCCAGCTCGGCCTTGCGGATGCGCAGGGCGTTGTCGGACTCGGCGATGGCCTTGTCGGCGGAGAGGCGAGCCTGTTCGGCCTTCTGGCGACCGGCGGCTTCGGCCGACATGGCCTCTGCTTCGCGGCCCGCCTGTGCTTTTCGCGCCTCGGCGCTGGCTTCGGCTTCCTTGATGTCGGCCTCGGACTTGCGGCCGGCTTCATACTTTCGGGCTGCTGCCCGGACTTCGGCCGACGCCTTGCGGGCGATGGAGATCAGATACTCCTCGTCGTCATGCACGTTCTGGATGTTCACGCTGTCGATGAGCAGGCCCAACTTGCTGAAGTCGTCCGTCACCTCGTTCATCACGGTGCTGACGAACATGTCCCGGTCCTCGACGATTTCTTCGGGCGTCATTTTTCCGATGACCGCGCGGAGCCCGCCCTCCAGCGTCTCTCTCGCGACGCGTTGCATCTCGACGAGCGGCTGGTCGAGGAAACGCTCGATCGCGTTGCCGCGTATGTTGGGATCGGAGGAGACCTTCACGTTGGCGACGCCGGTGACGACGATGGGGATCATCGTGCCGCCGCCGGCTTGGGCCCGGACTTCGAGGCCGACCTGCATGTTGCGAAGGCTGAGCTTGGAGACGGTCTCCATGATGGGGATGACCAGCGTTCGGCCACCGATGAGCGTGCGATAGCCCTGTCCGGCGCGTGCGCCTTTGCCGCTGATGACCAGCATTTCGCTGGGATTGCCGACCACCATGATCTTGGCGACCATCACGACGAAGAACAAGATGAGAAACAGCACGCCGGTGCCGATCGCGACGCCGGTTGCGCCATCGAATACTGCAAGAAGTAGAGTTGTCATAGCCAGGCCTCCTAATCTATGAGTCGCTGAGGAACTCGTATTCCTTCAGTGAGACCACGACGGCCACTCCGCCGTGTAGGCCGACGACACCGACCGTCTGGCCCGGCTCGAAGGCGTCATGCTTGTGTTTCGCGTCGGCAGCCACGAATCGCTCGCCGTCGCCGATCTGAATGGCGACTTCACCGCGCTTGGGAGGGTGGATCGCCACCGTGACGCGGGCGAGCGTGTCGACGTAATCCTGCGTATGGAGCGAGCCGTCCACGCTCGTCCGCTTGAGATAACGCATCAACTGATGGGCGACCTGGCCGACCACCACGCCGCCGGCGATCGCATAGACGAGTACGAGATGCGACGGCGTGTCGGACATGCGCGTCAGCACGGTCCCCACGAGGCCGAACATGGCCGCGAAGTACACCAGGAACCGAACGGAAAACCAGCTCGACAGGGATAGCGCCCCGTCGCCGATGTGCCCATGCGCTGCGTCCACATGGGCATCGACTTCGACGTCTGCCTCGAAGTCGGTTTCCAAGTCAGCCTCGAAATCGGCATCGAAGTCCGCATCCAGCCCGCCGTCAAAGTCGGCTTCGATATCGGCATCGCTGTCGCCGCCGAAGACCGTCGAGATCAGCAGCAGCCCGCCGCCGACGATGAGGCAGATCACGTAGGCAGAGGATATCACCCCGGCGACGGCCAACAGCGTCGCATCATCCTGGATCAGCAGCATCATCTCGGACATGATTCCAACTCCTCGCCGCCGGCGGATTCGCCGACCATCATCTTTCCGGCTCGTTGATCATAGCCTACGCGATGAAGCGGACCTTGCCCATTCTAACTCCGGCCCTTGTTTATCATGCTGCCTACGGTCGATCTGCCGTGATGGTTGTGAATGCCCTTTATTCGTCGCCGGGAGGCCAAACGCGCCAGCCTGCCACATAGGTAGCTCTTGGGCGGATGCCTTTCAAGTCGTCGGGGTTGACCGTCAACACGTCTGCATCGAGAACAACGAAATCAGACAGACAGTTGTTCGCGATCCTGCCGAGGCGCCCGTCGCCGGCCGCGTGGGCCCCGCCGCCCGTGTATGCCCGGAGGGCCTCGGTGACGGAGATGTTCTGGGCCGGCACGAATGTCTTGCTGTCGAGCGTCCGGCCGGTGACGGCGGCGTGAATGCCTCGAAACGGGTTCAGGGTGACGACCGGCCAGTCGCTGCCGAAGGCGACGTGTGCTCCGGCGCCCGAGAGACTCCGAAAGGCGTAGCTCGTCTCGCACCGGTCCGATCCAATCGCTCGTTCGGCGTAGCGGCCGTCGTCGGCCTTGTGAAGCGGTTGCATCGAAGCGACGACGTCGAGGTTGGCGAACCGTTGTATGTCCTCTGGGCGGAGATGCTGGGCGTGTTCGATCCGGAGTCGGCGCGAAGGGCGCGGCCCGTTGCGCCGGCGGACGGCCTCGTAGATGTTCAGGATTTCGTGGTTGGCCCGATCGCCGATGGCGTGGATGGCAGGCGACAGCCCTGCCGCGTCGCATTGAACGCACATGTCTTCGAGGTGTCCGGCGTCGGACAGAGCCGCACCGGGGAGGCCGCACCAGTCGGGCCGCTCCGCGGAGTTATCGTTGAACGGCTCGGTCATGTAGGCCGTACGCGAGCCGAGCGAGCCATCGGCGAATTGCTTGAGCCCCACGACGCGGAGCCAGTCATCGTTGCTGAATCGTCGGGCGCGTGGCACGTACTCGGGCCAGCGATCTTCACTGATGTACTGGCGAATGCGCAGGGTCAGCCGCTTGGCCGTTCTCGCTCGATCGAAGACTCGCAGGGTGGCCCAGTCCGACATCGTGTGGACGCAGGTGATGCCGTGGCGATTGGCCTCGCGCATCGCGGCGAGGAGTGCGGCATCCTTGGCTGCATCCGAGGGCGGGGGGATGTGTCGTCGGACGAGGCCGATCGCGGCATCTTGGAGTATGCCCGTCGGCTCGCGTGTGTCGGGGGCGCGGTCGATCCTCCCGCCGGTCGGATCGGGCGGGGCGTCACGGTCGCACCCCCCCAATCGCCACGCCGCGGCGGTGTCCCAAGGA
>CAYYPB010000282.1:0-4466 GCA_964473405.1 uncultured Planctomycetaceae bacterium | reverse complement strand
AAGAGCCTAGAGGATACGTGGAGTCGGAGGAGGGACAGACCCAGCGGCTTTTCAAGCCACCTGCCGCCGAAACGGTTGTCGTAGAACAGGTCGTCGCCGAACTGATTGACACGAACGTACTCATCCAGACGAACGCCCCAGACTTGAACGGCTTTGGTCTTGCGCGTGGAGGGAAACTGGAGGATGCCGTAGGCGTGAATCAACGGCGTGGCCTGCTTGACGATGGGTTGGTGCGTTTCTTCGTCGCGCAGTTTTCCGATTTCGGTGATGAACTCCTCGTAGTACGGAAACCCCTGCAAGTCGCCATCGAGGACGAGATCGGCGAGCAAACCACTGGCCCGGTCGCGGATGCTGTCGACAAACCCGCCCATGACGCTGATGACGATAATCATCATCGCGACGCAAAGCGTGACCGCACCGACGGAGAAGAACGCGATGCGTTTCCTCTGCAAGAGCCTCGAGGCGAGGAACGCAACGTAATAGCGAGGCCAGCCGAGAAACGGAGCGATCCGCCAAGCCAGCCACCAGATGAAGGCAATGAAACCGAGGGCGATCAGGAAGAGTGAGACGTTGAACATCGCCCACTCGGGTCGCGCCCATTGTGCCGGGTCGATCCCGACCCACATCGCCGGCGAGAAGAACCGAAAGACGCCGGATGGACCGCCATCGGGGAAGAGGAGATGCTGGTAGGCCGTCGCGGGCACCCAGGTGATCATGGCGTACACGGCCCACACGACGCCGACCGTGCGAACGACAAACCACGCCGGCCTCAACGGTCGCCAGCGCAGCACGGCAAACGTGCCGGGCCAACAAACCAGCAGCACCCAGACGAACAACAAGGGGCCCAACAGCAGCTCGCTGTGTTCGAGGCCGTCTTCGGAAAGCTCCGCCGGCTTGAAGTACCACGGGATGCCCGTGATGCGCCGGACAAGCGTCGCGGGCAACCTCCGCAGTTGGCACGTGTCGTCTTGGAGGTCGCGGCGGAGTACGTCCCATTCGAGCGAGACTTCCTCCTTGAGCTCGCCGAGGTCGCGAATGATCTGCTCTCGCCGGGCCTGCATGCCGGCCAGCGCCGACCGTCGCTCCGACGCCCCCTCCCCCGAGCTGTCGAGGGCTTGCATCTGCGCGGCGATGTCGCCGAGCGATCGACGCCGATCGAGAAACTCGAAGAGAAGGTCGCAGTTCTCTTGCTTGACGCCCTGTCCGACGGCGGCCGAGCCAATCGCGGCGTTCAGGCAGGCGACCGAGGCCCACAGAAGCGAGAGAGTCCAGACAGAGCCGAGCAAAATCGAGAGCGTGCGCCCTTGGACATCGGCCTGCCAGCGGCCGATGGAGGCAAGTGCCCGGCTCAGACCGCGGAGCAACGCCAGCAGCAAGTGCGCAGTGGCCGCCACCGGAGCGATCAGCAGAACGGGCAGCGCCAACAGGGCCATCTGCGTGCCCGTCAACGTGATCGGCCGCCGGGCGAGCTTGGCCCACGACGCCTCGACGACGATGTAGAAGGCCCCACCCAGCAGATTCGACCCGGCCATGACCAGGACGTACGCCGGCACCGTGATCGGTGCGAACAGCGCAAAGAGCAGCATCTTGGTTCGTTGCGACACCGACTATCCTTCGCCCAGGGGGCGTTGCTGCGGGAAGAGAATCACGTCGCGAATGCTCGGCGAGTCGGTCAGAAGCATGACCGCGCGGTCGATCCCCAGGCCGAGCCCGCCCGCCGGCGGCATGCCGTGCTCCAGGGCATTGAGGAAATCCTCGTCCATCACCCGCATCGTCTCATCACCTTCGCCCGTGACTTGTGCGCCGAGCGTTTCGCGTTGGATCAACGGGTCGTTCAACTCCGTGTAAGCATTGGCGATCTCCATGCCCGCGACAAAGGCCTCGAAACGTTGCGCCAATGATGGGTCGTCTTCCTTGCGCCGCGTCAACGGACACAGGGCCGCGGGATACTCCGTGACGAATGTCGGCTGCACGAGATTATCTTCTACGGTCGCCTCGAACAGTTTGTTCGCCACGACCGCATCGTCCATCTTGGCCCCATCGATGCCGCGTTCGGCAGCCGCCGCGCGGACGGCCTCGACGTCGCTCAGCGCCACGCTCGCATGTTCGAGAAGCAAATCGCTGTAGGTCGCTCGCCTCCAGGGCGCGGTGAAGTCCAACGGTGTGTCCTTGAAAGTCCGTTTCGCTCCCCCGCCGATCGCTTCTATCGACGTGGCGAACAGACCCTCGACGAGGTCCATCATGTCGTCCAGATTGCCGTAGGCCTGATAGCTCTCGAGCATCGTGAACTCGGGGTTGTGCTGAGTGCTGATGCCCTCGTTGCGGAAGTTGCGGTTCAACTCGAAGACGCGTTCCATCCCACCGACGAGCAGCCGCTTGAGATACAGCTCGGGGCTGATGCGCAGGAACAGATCGCGGTCCAGCGTGTTGTGGTGCGTCGTGAACGGCTTCGCCGCGGCCCCGCCGTAGATCGGCTGGAGCATCGGCGTCTCAACCTCGAGGTAGTCTAGGCTGCGCATGTGCGAGCGGATGGCCTCGACGATTTGGCTCCGCGCCCTGAACGTCTGCATGACCTCGGGGTTGGAGAACAGGTCGATGTATCGCTGGCGGTATCGCAAGTCGACGTTCGTCAGCCCGTGCCACTTCTCCGGCGGCGGGCGAAGGCTCTTGCAGAGCAGCGTCACGCCACTGGCCCAGACGGTGATCTCGTTCGTCTTGGTCCGGCCGAGGTATCCGTCGATGCCGAGGATATCGCCGAGGTCCAGCCGCTTGACGAGATCCCACGCCTCGTCGCCGACGGTCCGCTTGGAGATGCCGATTTGCAGGTCGGCGGTGGAGTCGCGGATCGTCAGGAAGGCGAGCTTGCCCATGACGCGGCGAAGGGCGATTCGGCCGGCCGCGCGGACGGTCTGGGTTTCGTCACTGCTGCCTGGCTCCAATCCGAGGTTATCGGTCTTAGACCGGATATCGGCATTGGCCACCACATCTGGAAACCGACGCCCGAAGGGTGCGTGGCCGCGTTCGGTGAGTTCGCCGAGCTTTCCGCGTCGATCCTCGAAGTACTGATCCGCCATGACATCCCGCCGTAAGTGCCGCTGAAACCGTAAGAAACCGCGTTTTTCCCTCTCGGGGCGGCGGCATCGTAAGCGTCCGGGCGGGGTTCGACAACGGCTCGGACAGGGAGGCTCGCCAATGCTGGGGGCGGAAGGATTCTCTTGACTCCGAGGGGGGGGATAGGGCCTAATCTACCGTGAGGAATAAACCTCGCGCCGGAAGTGTTCCGGCAGTAGGGAGGCTGAGGTAACACTCGGCCAAACCGGGGAGCCGATGTCAGCGAAGATCTCGAGGCAGTTCGAGGAAGTGGTTCTCTGCCACCTCGATCTCGTGTACCGGATGGCGATGAAGCTGTCCGGCAGTCCGCACGAGGCCGAGGATTTGGTGCAGGAGACCTTTCTCAGAGCCCACAAGGCCTTCGCTCGGTTCGAGCTTCGCGAGTATGGCGCGAAGCCCTGGCTTCTGAGGATTCTGCACAACGTGTTTTACACGCGGTGCGGACGCGCCAGTAAGGCACCGACGCTGTTGGACGATCTAAGTCTCGACGACATCGCGGCGGAGTTGGAGCAGCGGCCTTTGCGGTCGTTCACGCCGGGCGATGTGGACTGGGACCAGTTCGACGAGGAGTTGAAGACGGCTGTACTCTCTCTTTCGCCCGAGTATCGATCGGTCATCGTACTCTGGGCATTGGGCGACCTCAGCTACAAGGAAATCGCGAAGGTTCTCGGCTGTGCGTTGGGCACGGTCATGAGCCGACTGTATCGAGCCCGACAGCAGCTAGGTGATGCCTTGGGTGGCTATGCGTCGGAGCGACGGTTCGGGGTCAAACCGGAAACTGAGAAATGAGTTGCCAGAAAGTTCGTAAATACCTATTCGCGTTCGCCGACAGCCAGTTGAGCGTCCAGTCCAACTGTGAGGTGCTGGACCACCTGAAGATGTGCGCGTCGTGCAGCACGATCGTGGACGAGCACCAGACCGTCCGGGCGGCATTGGTCTCTAGTGCCGAGAAGATCGAGGTGCCGTCGGGCATCGACCAGCGCGTGCGCTTGGCGATCCAGACGGGCAAGGTCGTTCCCCATCGGGCGCCCCGCCAGTCGCTGCTCAATGACAATGCGTTCCTCCGCATCGTGGCCATGGCGGCTTGCATCACTTTGATCGTGGTCGTCGGTTGGCAATTCGCATACGAAGACCAGGCCGGCGGTTGGTTGCAGGGCCCCGCGAATCTGGCCGGTCTATCACCGGCGGAGGAGACGACGCAACTGGTCGTCAGACGTCACAATCAATGTGACGTTCGCTGCGAACACGGCGATCATCAAGCAGGGGATCTGCCGGACTCGCTGGACGGGCTGGCGACGGCCTTGACGCGCAAGCTTGACGGCAAGCTCGCGGCTTTGGCCCCCGACCTTTTGGGC
>CAYYPB010000281.1:0-4484 GCA_964473405.1 uncultured Planctomycetaceae bacterium | reverse complement strand
GGCCGGTTTTCTCGTCAAACGGAAGTATCCGATCAACGGGAAGGACGCGGCAGCCAATCTGAGCAACGCACTGCACCTGTTCGGGCTCAGCCCGGCGGACCTGGGATGTATGGAGACGATCCTCCAACTCGCGGCCAAGGCTCGATGCGATGTCGTCGCGCAGTGGATCGCCCCCGTGCTGGCGGATGCATACAACAACGCCAAGAAGCTCTCGGCCTCCCGCTATCAGACGGCGTGCGATGCGATGGACGCAGCCGCCGAGTTGGCCATGCAGCACCGAAACGATGACGGTGCGACGGAGATACTCCGGGCAGCCATCGCCACGGCGGAGGTCTGGCTGTCGCACAATACCGAGTCTTCGACCGCCCAAAGGGCGAGGGCCGACGCGACAGGCAAGATGGCCATCGTGAAGGGTAAGTTCGACCGCGCCGATGATTTTACCGACTCCCTCAAGGATGCGGACGGTCAGCAGGAACTGCAAGACCGCGACAAGCGAACGCACACGGACGATCGCATGCGTCAGTTGATCGACCGTGCCAGATCCGATTGGAAGGCGAACCCCGGCGTCGCGAACAAACTCTTGGCCCTCGTGGATCTGATGGTCCGAGCAGAGGCGGAGGAGCTGGAGAACGAGGCCGTCAAGCTCCTCAAGCGGGAGTACGCATCGAGCGAGGACTACGTCTACAAGCAGAAGGCGGACGACGTGACCATTCGACAGTTGGGCCGGGTGCGACGCGCGCTCGTGGCCAAGCTGAAGGCCGATCCGCAACGGCCAGATCTGCGAAAGAGCGTCAAGCTCCACGACCGCAAGATCATCGAGTTCGAGACAAGAGTCTACGAAGAACGATCCAGGCAGTACCCGACCGACATGCGGGTGAAGTACGAATGGGCGCGGCGACTCTCCGGGGCCGGACGAGTCGACGAGGCCATCCCGCTGTTCCAACAGGCCCGGGCCGACGCTCGGGTGAGGGACGATTGCCGGCTGCAACTGGGAAAGTGTTTCTACGCCAAGAAGTTTTTCGACCAGGCCATCGACGTTCTTCGGCGGGGTCTGGACGAGTTGACCCCGGGGGGCGGCCAGCGGCCGATCGAGCTTAAGTACTGGCTCGCAAGGGCTTTAGAAGCGTCGGGGGACGCCGACGAGGCTCGAAAAGCCTACGGGCAGCTGATCCAGTTGGACTACAATTTTCGAGATGCCCGCCGGCGGCTGGAGAGACTTGTCACTGGCGAAGAAAAGTAGTCTAATAACGGGTCTGCGCCCGGGCGACATGTTCGAACCGCCCCAGGCTGAGACGACTACGGCCCCTGTTGGGCCGACAAGAGAGCATTAGGAGAAATCGGTGGCACGATCGTTATCATCGCAAAAGCGACTTCGGCAGAGTGTGACAAGGGCCGCTCGGAACAAGGCTCGCAAGAGCCAGGTCAAGACGGCGACGCGCAAAGTAAACGACGCGATTCTCGAACGCGATGTGGATGCCGCTCAGAACGCGCTCAAGGAAGTGACCAAGCTCCTCGATCGCAACGGAAACCGCAAAACGATCCATCCCAACGCAGTGGCCCGGCGCAAGAGCCGGTTGGCCAAGCGAATCAACGCGATGAAGGCCGCGGCCAAGTAGGGCCTCGCTTCTCGTCGCGACAGTTTCTTGCCTTGTTCTTTCAGCAGGGCTTCGGCTCGTAACAGGGTCGGGGCCCTGTTCGCGTTTCGGTGGACCGGCTTGCCCGATTGCGTTCCAGCGAGCCCTACGAAGCCGACTGCGGCAAGTGGGCGTCCCTGTCGGCTTGCCGTTTGGCGATCCCAAGACTCGCGCTACGCTCGCACAGATCGACAAGCTCCACAGCCGCGCGAATCGTTCATGCTCCCAGGACTTGATGCGACATGGGGCGAGACTCACAAGACGACTCTGAAGCCGGCGGGTCGCCCCCCGCGTTCGTTTCTCGCGGCGGGCTCAAACTGGATCATGGCCTGCGCGCATTCGGCGTCCGTCCCTCCGGCTTGGCCTGCGCCGATCTGGGGTGTAGCACGGGCGGGTTCGTCGATTGCCTTCTGCGAGCCGGCGCGGCGAAGGTCTATGCCGTGGACCGCGGCTACGGCGTGCTGGACTATTCGCTCCGCAAGGACGACCGCGTCGTTGTGATGGAGCGGACGGACGCCCTGCACGTTCGTTTGCCCGAGCCCGTGGAACTCGTGACGATTGATGCGGGCTGGACGCGGCAGCGGCGCGTGTTGCCGGCGGCGATGCGTCTGTTGGCGAAGGGCGGCGAGATCATCACGCTCGTCAAGCCGCACTACGAGGCACCGCCGGTGCTGCTCGATGGGGGCGTCGTGCCGGACGAGCACCTACCGGGCGTGCTCGATGGCGTTCGCCCCGTTCTCGATGCACTGGGCTTGACGCTGCTCGGAGAAACGGAGAGTCCGATCCGCGGCGGTGGTGGCAATCGCGAGTGGCTTTGGCACTTGCGGCGAACGTAGTACGCCTCCCGGCTGGCCAGCCGGGGGCTTTGGATGGAGATCGGGGACAGGCACCGTGCAGCGTGGTACTCCGCCGCGCGTCAGCGATGCTTGGCCGGCTCGGTGGCCTTCGGTGCGTCCGCCTTGGTAATCGTGCGGTCGAGACGCGGAGCCAACGCCCAGGGCTGCTTGCTGATGAGCTTCATGCGCATCACGTCGATGGCCGTTGCGAGCTGCGGGTCGACATCCTTGTCCTCGTCCTCGGGAAAGTCCTCGGCCGGCTTCGTGGTGGAACGCCTGCGCTCCAGTATCTCCTCGGGGATGTCGCCTTCTTGGCCCTTGCCCTTGAGGACATCGCGTTCGCGGCGCAGACGGAGAATCTTGCCCAACTCCTGCGGGATGACATTGACCGCGATGTGCGGCTCGACGCCCCAGGTCTTGGCACCCTTCACCTTGTGCAGCAGATACCAGGGGTCTTCGTCGGGCAAGTCGGAATCAGGAACAAAGTAGTGGGCCGTCGTCAGCTTGAGGTAGGCTTGGTTGTTCACGATGGGGATCAGGTTCTGGACGCTGCCCTTGCCGAAGGTCCGCGTGCCGATGATGCAAGCCTCCTTGAGTCCCGCCAGAGCGCCTGCCACGATCTCGCTGGCGCTGGCGCTGTATTCGTTGACCAGGACGATCAAGGGAAAGTCGCCCAGCGGGCCCCTGGACCGTGCGCTGATGGTCATGTTCTGGTGAGGGTTGCGCCCCTTGGTCTGGACGATCGGCGCTCGGTCGGCGAGAAATAGCTCGCACATGTTGACCGCGCTGGTGAGCAGCCCGCCCGGGTTGAACCGCAGGTCCAGGATCAGCCCGCGGCAGTCCTCATCGTGCAACTGCTCCAAGGCGGCCCGCAGGTCCGGGACGGTCCGATCCATGAAACCACTGACACGGACGTAGCCGATCTTGTGTTCGGAATCGATGAAGTAGTTCCAGCCCGTGGGCCGCTCGGTGTCTCGTTCGTTTCCGCGGACGGTGCGGATCTTGATCTCGGCCCGCTTGAGGGGAATGTCGTGGGATTCGTCGGTGATGGGGTCGAGGATGGTCAGCACGACAGTCGAGCCGATCTCGCCCATGATTTCGCGGACGGCCGAGGTGATGTTCATCTCGGTCGTACTCTTGCCGTCGACGTGGGTGATGAGATCACCCGGCTTGATGCCGGCGCGATAGGCGGGCGAGCCCTCGAGGGGCGATTCGACGCGGATAGGCTCGCCGGGGTCCTGCGTGATCTGGATGCCCACGCCGGTGAATTCGCCGCGCGTCTGTTTGTTGAACTCGGAAACGTCCGACGGCCAAATGACGGAGGTGAACTCGTCCAACGGCTCGAGAAGGCCCGCCATGAACTCGTCGACGATGACGGCTTCCGGCAGGTTCAGCGTGTCTTCGTTGGCGGCCAACACGCGGCGAAAGACGCTCTGAACGCTGCGCGATCTGAACTTCTTCTTGCCATCGACGCGCTTCTCGATCAGCGTCTCCAGTCGCTTCGTGAATCGCGCGACCAAGTCCTTCTCTCCCAGCGTGGGGAACGTCTCGATCAGCGTCTCGCTCCGCGCCAGCAGCAGAAGATGCTCCAAACCGTCGCGGCAGAGGTCGCGATAGACCGGCTTCTTGACGTAGTCGTTGTCGATGCGATCGAGAATCTCCCGCACGGCGCTGGGCGTGACGTCCGCTAGATCGACCTTCCAGGTGCCCTTCTTGCCGTAGACGAAGTCAAGGTGTGCCCGCTTGCGGCAGAAGTCGAATCCGTCTTCGTATTCCGGCGTGTCCGGATAGATGTCCTTGAGGATGCCGTACAGCGCCAGGGCGTCCGGCCATTCGCCTTCGGCTCGATAGCTTTCGATCTCCTGAGTGGCTTTCGCCGCGATCTGTGTGACGCCAGGGGTGGGGACGCGCGGAGATAGTCCAGAGCGTGCAACGGCCCGGGAGGGTTGCGGCGCCCCCCCCGCCACAACCAGGCAAAGGCGGGGGTCGACAATGTCGAGTTTCTGCGGGGATA
>CAYYPB010000280.1:0-4500 GCA_964473405.1 uncultured Planctomycetaceae bacterium | reverse complement strand
CCACAGAAACGTTGGAGCCCAGTCAACCCGCAGCTTGGTGTGTGGCGATGCACTAACGCCCGTTCGCGAGGGAGTCATTCCCCGCCCTTCGCTGCGCAAAGGACGGGACACCCGAGCGTTCGCGGCTCCGCTCGGCGCGACGCGTGCGTTTTCGCGGCGAGACAATCCACCGCTTCAACTCGCCCTTGACGAACCGTTTGTTGACGCAGTCGGCGTGTCCGCCGGTCCAGCCGAGCTTCACGAACTCGGAACTCCAGGCGATGTTCTTGATGCGACCGCCGGCCGAGCCGGCGCCGCGCAGGCCCACGAGCCCGGCGGAATCGTCGAACGTCCCGTCGATCGTGCCCAGCGCTCTGACCGGCCCCTGAAGGACGGGATCTCGCGAGGAGTAGTAGACGATGATGTTACCCTTCATGTTCTTGAGGGCCTTCCGCGTGTCGTAGCGGCTGGAAATACTCGATCCCACCATAATGTAGTTGTTGACCTTGTGGGGGGGCTTGACGTTCTCGATGGCCCACATGGCTACGCCCGTGCCCGCGGACAGAGCGATGATGTTGGCCTCTGCGCCGGGATGGCTTTCGAGGTAGTCGGTGATCTGGTTGCCCAGCGACGCGCCCTGGCCCTTGGCGAGGAAGCGGAGCGTCTGATCGAGGGCCGGATTGAAGGTCAACGACCATCGGTGGTTCGAGACGAAGCCCTTGTATCCGGCTTGTTCGAGGCCGATCGGAACGTCCATCACGCCGAAACCCCAGTTGCCGGCGCCGTCCAGGTACCACGTCCGCCCGAACTGCTCTCGCGGGTCGGAACAGCCCGTCACGACCGAGGCGACGAGGCATCCGACTAATATGTGTACGACAGTCTTCATGGTTGCCCGCTCTGTTCTCTTGTCATGTCCCAATGCGGCCCTCGGTCGGCATCATAGCCTCAAGGCCCTGTTTCTCGCAAAGCGCGTTGGGCTCGCCGATCCCGTCACGATTCCTTGTGAAGCAGCCCCTTGAGCATCTGCAAGACCGACATCGCCTCCAGCGGGGTGGTCCGGTCGAGGTCCACACCGTCGAGGGCGTCGACCAAGTCCCGCCACCACGCCTGCAACGGCTCCCGCTCGCCGAATAGTAGCATCTGATTCGATGGTTCGCGTCCCTTGCCCTGATGTCGCGTCGCCTGTGTGCGGCCGGTGAAACCTTGTTCCAAGGACGCCAGAATCGTCTCGCTCCGCTTTGTCACGCTGACCGGCATCCCCGCCATGGCCGCGACGTGTACGCCGTAGCTGCGGTCCGCCGGGCCGGGGACGATCTTGTGCAGGAACACGACATCGCGACCGCTGCCGTCGGGCCGGAGTTGCTCCCGCACCGCTACGTTGAAGTTCGCCACGCCGGAGAGGTCTTTCTCGAGGTCCGTCAGTTCGTGATAGTGCGTGGCGAACAAAGCGAGACAGCCGATTCGTTCGGCGATGTGTTCGGTGATCGCCCAGGCGAGCGAGAGGCCGTCGTAGGTACTCGTGCCGCGCCCGATCTCGTCGAGGATCACCAGCGATCGCGCCGTGGCGTTGTGGAGAATCCGCGTCGTCTCGACCATCTCGACCATGAAGGTAGAGAGCCCCCTTGCCAATTCATCGTTGGCACCGACACGGGCGAATATCCGATCGACCGGGCTCCATCGCATGGACTTCGCCGGCACGTAGCTGCCCGTGTGAGCCAGGAGGACGAGCAGGGCGACTTGGCGAATGTAGGTGGATTTGCCGGCCATGTTCGGCCCAGTGATGAGAAGCAGGCGGTCGCCATCGGTCGAGAATCGACAGTCGTTTGGCACAAACCGTTCGGCGAGCGTGACATCGAGTACGGGGTGCCGACCGTCGACGATTTCGAGGACACCGACTGCGTCCGGAACGATCTCGGGGCGGCAGAACGAACGCTGCCGGGAGAGTTCCGCCAAACCGCCCAAGACATCTAGCGACGCCACTGCGTCGGCTGCGGCTTGCAGGGCCGGCAGTTCTTTCAGGGCGCGATTTTGGATGGCGTCGAACAACTCAAGTTCGATCGCCTTGGCTCGATCGGCGGCCGTCAAGACCTCGTTTTCGTGACGTTTCAACTCGTCGGTGATATAGCGCTCGGCATTGCGAATCGTCTGCTTGCGAACGTAGTCGGCAGGGGCCTTGTCGCGGTGTTGGTGCGTGATCTCGATGTAGTATCCAAAGACGGAGTTGTAGCCGACCTTGAGGCTGGGGATGCCTGTCCGTTCGGCCTGGCGGGCCTGGAACTCGGCGAGCCACTGACGGCCACCCACTTCGATATTCCGCAGCCGATCCAATTCCTCGTCGTGGCCATCGGCGATGTACCCGCCGTCGCGCACGAGGGGCGGGGCGTCCTCCTTCAACGCGGTGGTCAAGAACGTGCCCAGTGGTTCGAGGCCGCCGATGATCGTGGCCAGTTGCGTCAGCAGATCGGGCGCGTCCCCTTCCATTACGGCAGGGCCGATGGCCTCGGAAAGCCGCCGACATCGCAGCAGGCCCTCGCCCAGGACCACGACATCGCGCGGCGAGGCGCGGCCGACGCCCAGTCGGGCAATGATGCGCTCCAGATCGCCCATCTCGCGGATGCCGTCGCGAAGCCGCCGCAGTCGGTCCGGCTCTCCCCGCAGGGCGGTGATCGCATCCTGCCGCGAGACGATGGCCCTGGCGTCACTCAGGGGAAAACACAACCACTCCCGCAGCCGCCGCGCGCCCATCGCGTTGACGGTTTGGTCGACCGCATCCAGCAGCGAGCCCTCGCGGGCACCTTCTCGCAGCGTCCGTTCGACCTCGAGGGATCGCAGCGCGACCTGGTCGATCATCACGCACTGGTTCGTGCTGCGTGGAACGATCTTGAGTACATGCGAAAGGGCGGCCTTCTGCGTTTCTTGCAGGTAATCCAGAACCGCTGCGGCAGCACAAAGCGAAGGATCGAACGTATCGAATCCGAACCCGGCCAGATTCGTGACGCCAAAGTGCCCGAGCAGGGCCTGCTCGGCCATGTGCGGATCGAACACATGGGGTGGCCGCGTGCAGTGGCTGGCCCCGATCGCGTTGCACACCACGTCGACCGCCTGCGTATCGGCGTCGATGTCGGTCTCCGGCACGAGTAGCTCGGCCGGCCCGAGTCGAGCCAATTCGTCGTCGACCGCGGCGGCCGGCAGCATCTGGGCGAAGAACCGCCCGCTGGATAGCTCGACGCAGGCCAGCCCGAGCTGCCCCTCGCCCCAGCCGCCGCTGCCGGGGCAAATCGCGGCGAGGTAGTTCGGGCGTCGCTCGTCCAGGAGGGTTTCATCCGTGAGCGTGCCGGGGGTGATGATCCGCCTCACTTCCCGTTTGACGAGGCCCTTGGCCTTCTTGGGGTCCTCGGCCTGCTCGCTGATCGCGACCTTGTAGCCTGCCCGGACGAGCTTGGCGATGTAGCCATCGACCGCGTGGTAGGGCACGCCTGCGAGGGGGATGGGGTTATCGCTGTTCTTGTTTCTGGCGGTGAGGGTGAGCCCGGCCACACGGGCGACGGTCTTGGCGTCGTCGTAGAAAGTCTCGTAGAAGTCGCCCATCCGGAAGAGGAGCAGGGCGTCGCCGACCTGGGCCTTGTGCTCGAGGTACTGGCGCATCCCCGGCGACAAAGAGGGTCGCTTGGACTGGGCTTTGGGCTTGGTCTTGCGTTCCTTCTTCGCCACGGGCTTGGGTGGGGTCGGACGGGTCTCGCGATCCGCGTCTCGTGCGGCGGGCGGGGCTGCTTCCGCAGCCGGTCCCAAGGGGCCTGTTGCCGATTCTGCGCTCATGACATCCGATTCTGGGTAGGTTGGCTGACCGTGTCCGCACGAATGTAGGGGGCATCCGCTCCACTGGCAAGCACCAACCCGAGGATACGCCGGTTCTGGCTGGGCAATCGCATTCTCGTCTTGAGGAGCGGGTGCCCCATCCTTTCCGGGGGTGGCGCTGACCTTTCCCTCAGCCCCCGGCTCTGCCGGGGGAATTCGCAGGCGCGTCCATCGGCCGCGCTGGCCTCCACCGGCAGAGCCGGGGGTTGAGGGAGAGACGGCTGACGGGGCTGAGTGCGTCCCAGGGAGGGCAGTCGCCTTGGGATTTGTGTGAAAACGGGCGTTGCAGTGCCTCCTATGTGGCACTCAGGCCTCTCGGTTGGCTGGAGATTGCTGCGGTCGCGGTCGAGAATAAGGGTTGGCCGTGCGAATCATCTCGGGCACGAGTCGAGATCGCCCTGACCGGCTGTAGCGAGCGGGCGGGGGCGCTCGATGTCTGCAGATTTCGAGCGTCCCGCCCACCTGCTTGTCGATGTCTGTTGTTCACGCAAGGGGGACTTCAAGCGGATGGCACGCCACGGGCGTCCTCGGCAAGACCCGTGGCGGGATTCCACAGGGCGGCGAAATGGACTTGTGTGTGAAGGGAGGCCGGGGCGCTAGTGAAGGATCACAGTTGATTGTGCGGGTTCATCCCGCGATGAGCGTCTGGGGCACCGGCGGCCCGCC
>CAYYPB010000279.1:0-4507 GCA_964473405.1 uncultured Planctomycetaceae bacterium | reverse complement strand
TCTGATCGGAACCCGCGCACGGTCCGCGCGCTCGCTCGGATGTTGGAGTGCCCCGCGGGTTTCAGCTGCACCCCCACGATGGCGATGGTTGCCGGTGCCGTCGCGAGCCCCATCCTCATCCACATCCTCTCGAAACGTCGCTTTCGGCGCGTCCGCTGGGGTGCGATGACGTTCCTCCTGGAAGCCCAACAGCGCAACCGCCGCCGCCTGCGCATGGAGCAGTGGCTCCTGCTGCTGTTGCGATGCCTCGCCGTGCTGCTGATCGCCCTGATGATCGCCCGACCGTTCGTCCGACCCGGGGCGATGGCCTCGTTGCTCGGCGCGGCCCCGCGAACGGAACGGGTCATTCTCATCGACGATTCGTTCTCGATGACCTGTCGTCCGCCGGCGGCCTCGCGCAGGGCCGCCGCCACGGTCTTCGATCAGGCGAAAGCCTCGGCCCTGCAGCTCGCCGGCTGGTTCAACGAGGAAACGCCGGCCGATTCGCTCACGGTCTTCGTCACGTCTCGGCCGGGCGAACCGATCCTGTCGCTGTCGAGCCTGTCGGACGATGCGATGCATGAGGCGAGAGAGGGCATCGAGGCGCTTCGGCCTTCGCAGACGACGGCCCGCATCGACACGAGTGTCGCCGAGGTCGCAGCACTGCTCCGGGCTCGACCGACGCAGGCCAATGCGGCGGTCTACATCATCGGCGATTTTCAGCGCGGCGACTGGCTGCGACCGCCGCATGAGGGTGACGAACGCCCGCCCAGTGTCATCGCCCCGCTCGCGGCCCTCGAAGACGAGGGTCAGTCGATCAAGCTCGCCCTCATCAACGTCGGCGACCCGGCGGCGGAGAATGTCGCCGTCACCGCACTGCGATCGACGCGACCGCAATGCGTCGCGGGCGTGCCGGCACGGTTCGAGGTCAGCGTCTCCAATCACTCGGCCAGACCGCTCGAGCAAGTCGAACTGAGCATCTCCGTCGCCCAGCATCGCCTGCCGCCGATCTTCATCCCGCGAATCCAAGCCGGCCAAACGCTCCGAGAACCCGTCGAGATCACGTTCCCCCTCGAAGGCTCCGACTACATTCAAGTGCAACTGGCAGGCGCGGCCGCCGGGACAGACGCGATTCAACTCGACAACACGAGAACGATGGCGGTCGACGTGGCACCGGCCGTCCAAGTACTCATCGTCAACGGCGAACCCAGCAGCGATCCGTATCGCGACGAGGTCTATCTGCTGCGGACGGCGTTGCGGCCCACGGGCCGTGCGGCCAGCGGCAACGAGCTGACCGTCATGGACGACAGCGAATTGGACGACGCCGAACTCGATGCCTATCACGTCGTCGTCCTGGCCAACGTCAGTCGCCTGAGCGAACCGGCCCGCCGGAACGTCGAGGCCTTCACACGAAACGGCGGCGGGCTGATTGTCTTCGCCGGCGATCAGGTGGACATCGATCACTACAACAGCAAACTGTTCCGCGGCGGCAGCGGTTTTCTGCCTGCGGCACTGGCCGACATACACGAGGCACCCGCCAGTGCAGGGGCCATGACCTTCACGCAATGGGACGCCGGACATCCGTTGATGCGCCCGTTCGCCGGCAAGCTGGCCGAGGTGTTGAGGCAGACTCGCATCTTCGCATGCATCAAGATCGACGCGACGTCCATCGGGACCGCCGCGCCGGCAACACCCACAACAACGAAACCGGCGGCAACATCGGCACCGACCACCGACATTGCTCGCTCGCCGGCTTGGGTCATCGCCCGGTTCAGCGACGCGGACGAATCGCCCGCCATCGTGCAGCGACCCTTCGGACGCGGCCTGTGCCTGTTCGTCGCGACGTCGGCGGACCAGGAGTGGAACGATTGGGCGTCGAACTTCAGCTATCTTCCGATCGTATTGGAGTTGGTCCAGCACGCCGCGCGGCGCAGCGACACGGCCGTCTCGACCCTGGTGTGCAACCCCCTCGTGTGCCCGTTGGATGCGCGGATATACCGGTCGACCGCCGGACTGCGGACGCCGGGCTACCCCGTCGTATCGGAGCTTTGGCTCAACGCCATTGCGGATGACGACCAAGCCGCCCTATTGAAGTACGCCGACACGCGAAAGGCCGGGCTCTATCGCTTCCAACTGGAGACGACGGGCGGATCGAAGGTCGAACGGTTCGCCGCCGTGAATCCGGACGCGCGAGAGTCGAACCTGACGCCCGCCACTGAGGTCGAGCTGGCACTCTTGCGAGAGGAGATGCCTTTCGAATACATCGCCGACGTTGCCCTGCTCGCGGATCGATCGGCCGGCGCGCGGCAAGAAATGTGGTGGCCCCTATTGATTGCGGCGATGATCGTGCTGATGTCGGAGCATGTTCTGGCATGGTGGTTCGGGACGCGAGGCTGATGCGGTCATGATGCTGAGTACGAACATCCTGGCGCAGCGCATCACCACCGTCGCGACCGACGAGAAGCTCGAGCTCGCCCGGTGGTCGAGCGGCAACGCGCTGCTGATCGGCGCGATTCTCGCGGCTGCGGGGCTCTACGGCGTCGCATGGATGTACCGGCGCGAAGCGCGCGGTCAGATCGGCCGCCCCTTGCGATGGGCGCTCGTCGCCTGCCGCGCCGCCGTCCTGCTGCTGCTCGGCGTGATCGGCCTGGAACCCGTCCTCGTGGATTACGTCCATCGTCGATTGGAGTCTTATACGATCGTACTCGTGGACGAGTCGGCCAGCATGTCTTTGGCCGATCAGTACCGCGAGCCGGCCGACGCCCTGCGCATCGAGTCGGCCGTCGGGGACATCCCCGCAGGCGGCCTAGCGAGGGAGGCAATCTGCGGCGACCTGCTGAACTCGGACGGCGGGCATTGGTTAGACACACTGGCGACGAAGAACGCCGTCAAGGTCTTCTCGTTCGCAAACGGCTTGTCCGCTCGCCGGCTCATCCCGCGAAGCGAGACGGACAATGGCGAGACCGAACGCACCGAGACAGCCTCTCGTCCCAATGCAAACACGACAACGAAACAAGACGACAGCGAAGACACCGCCATTCGCACTGACCGTTCGGCGACGGATGTGGGCATGGCGATTCGCGGAGCGATCGAATCCGTCGGCGGCGCGCCCGTGGCGGGCATCGTGCTGCTGACCGACGGCGGATTCAATCGCGGCGAGGCGTCGGGCGTCGTGGCTCGCTATCTCAAGCGTCGGCGCGTCGGGGCGTATGTCGTCGGGGTCGGCGATCCGTCCGAACCGATCAACGTCGGCATCACGCAAATCTCGGCACCGCGTACGGCCTTCAAGAACGACCCGTTCAGCGTGACGGTGCGCATCAAATCGGAGGGGACCGGCGGCGAGGCAGTCCGCGTCGAGCTATTCGAGCAGCTCGCGGACACGCCGGCCAAGTCGGTCGCCGTGCAGACCGCGCGCCCGAACGCGGAGGGTCGCTTCGAGCCCCTCATCTTCGAGCGAACCGTCGCCGCACCCGGCACCGTAGGCTACATCGCTCGCATCGCTCCGCTGCCGTACGAAACCGTCACAGCCGACAACGAACAGGCCGTCATGCCAGCCGTGCGAGTCCTGGACGACAAGATGAAAGTCCTGCTCGTCGCCGGCTCGCCGAGCTACGACTATCGATTCCTCGCTCGGATGCTCGAACGAGACACGACGGTCGAGCTGTCGGCATGGCTACAGTCGGCAGACGAGCGTGCCGTGCGAGACGGCGATGCCGCGATCACCGAGTTGCCAACCGTGCTGGAGGATGTCAACAAATACGATGCGATCATCCTCATGGATTGCGACCCGAGGGCGTTCGACCCGCTGTGGGCCGAGGTCCTGGCGGCCTACGTGTCCGATCACGGCGGCGGCCTGCTCTACGCGGCGGGCAACAAGTACACAGCGCGGCTCTTCCGCTCCCCAAAGCTCCGGCCGATCGTCGAAATCCTGCCGATCGTGCCGGACCCCGAGGCGGAACTGCTCATCAACGAGTTGGGCCACTACCAACGAAAGTCCTGGCCGATTCTCATTCCCGACGAGGCCGCAACAGACACCGTTCTTCGACAAGGCCACAACGCCGCCGACACGAAGCTCGTCTGGTCGGTGCTGGGCAAGGTCTACTGGCACTACCCCGTCCGGCGGGAGAAACCCGTCGCCCGGGCCCTGATGCGACATACCGATCCGCGTATGGTCAACACCTTCGGCCCGCACGTCCTGCTCGCCACCCAATTCGTCGGCACGGGTCGCACGGCGTTTCTCGGCATCAACTCGACGTGGCGCTGGCGGCGGTTCGACGAGCGCCCCTTCAATCGCTTCTGGATTCAGATGTTGCGGTACCTCGTCGAGGGCAAGCTGCTCGGCGGTCGGGCCCGCGGGCAGATTCTCACCGCCAAGGACCGTTACGACGTTCACGAGTCGATCGCCGTCACGGTCAGGGCATTGGACGAGCACTTCGACCCACTCGTTCTGCCGGAGTTGGAGTTGACCGTCGCCCGGCAATCCCGCGCCGGTGACGAGGGCAGCGCTGCGGCGGGCGCGGCACGAATC
>CAYYPB010000278.1:0-4512 GCA_964473405.1 uncultured Planctomycetaceae bacterium | reverse complement strand
GGTGCGGATGCCCGATCCCGGGGCCATGATAGTTTCGGCGGCGAGAATCAGAGCCGAGGGCGTCAGCGACGGGTTTGGCCGTTGGCGAGAGGTCGCGGAGACCCGACGCTCACGCTCTGGGCTCTGATGCCCCGCTCGGCAGGGATGATACACCGCAGCATTCTTACGATAGCCCTGCGGATCAGAGCGAACTACATGCCAGGTGCTTCCGAAGTGTGACGAACGACGTTAGGATGGATGGTTCGCGTTGTCCGCAAGACAGGAGTACACCATGCCGCTTGATGAGATCGAATTCGAGGCCGAGGAGGCCATGGAGAAGGCCGTCGCCTTCTTGAAGGCCGAATACCGTGGCGTTCGCACGGGCCGTGCCTCGCCAGGGCTCGTGGATCAGTTGAAGGTCAAGGTCGCCGCCTATGGCGATACGCCGATGGATCTCAAGTCGCTCGCCACGATCGGCGCGCCCGAACCGACGATGCTCGTCGTCAAGCCGTTCGACCCGACGACGCTCAAGGACATCGAACGAGCCTTGCAAGAGGCCGACCTGGGCATCAACCCGCAGAGCGACGGCAAGGTGATCCGTCTGCCCGTCCCGCCGCTCTCCGGCGAACGGCGCCAGCAGATCGCGACGCAAGTCAAGAAGCTCGCCGAGAGCCAGAAGGTCGTCCTACGCAACGCGCGGCGCGACGCGATTCAGCAGATCGACGCCGAGAAGAAGGCCGGCGACTTGCCCGAAGACGACATGCATCGCGGCCACGACACGCTCGACAAGATGACAAAAAAATACGCAGGTCTTCTCGACGGGTTGATGACGGATAAGCAGAAGGAAGTGACGGACTTGTAAGAGTCGTCAGTTCTCAGTGCGCAGAACTGAAGAGCCGCGGGCTTCAGCCCGCGCGGCGCTGATTATTGCCGTGCCCGTTATTCTCCGGCTTTCGGTTTTCAGCTTTCGGCTTTGCCTGACGCCAGCCCACGGCCGAGCCCGATCCCTAGACCATCGAACACGAGTTTGGCGTTGACGCTCCGGCGGATGTGATACTCGGCCGTGCTGACGGCCTGGATTGCGGAGCGAACGCCCTCGGTCGTCGTCCGCGATGCCAACTCGCCGACGCGAGCGACGCCTGGCAGTGCCGCGCTCTGATGCCCCACGATGGCTCGCTGGACGTCGCGTAGGATGGTCGACATCGCGGCCAAGAGCATTCCTTGGGCGAGTCGCCGAGTGTTGACGTCGCCGGCCCCCTTGCTGGGAGCCTCGTCGTCTTCCGCTTCTTCATCTTCTTCGTTGTTGTCAACGCCAGCAGATTCCTGCACGCTCGCGCGGGCGGGCTGCTCGTCGGCTTGGGTAAGCTTCGTCAGCACCTTCGCCATTTCCAGGCCGGTCTCTAGCATCGCGGCACCACAGCCCAACGGGTCGGCGGGGGATCGACCCAAGAGATCGAGCAAGGCGGGCACGCCGGCAAACAGGTCGCAATCCAGGAAACGAATCGCCGCCCCCACGGATCCCTCCGCCATCTCGGCAAGGAACGTTGCGGCCTGCGGGGACGCGCCGCGGCGTTCGATCAGATGCTCGCGGATGAAGGGGGTCGGGAGCGTTTGCAGCGCGACTCGATGGCAACGGGATCGCGTCGTGTCCAGCAGCGTGTCGGCGGAGGCCGCCAGCAGGATGATGTAGCTGCGATCCGGCGGCTCCTCCAGCGTCTTGAGCAGGGCGTTTTGCGCCCCGATGCTGAGGCGTTCCCCCTCGGCGACGAGGAAGACCTTCGCGCGCCCGAGGCTGGGGCTGAGGCCGGCGGGGTCAATCAGAAAATGGCGGATGACACCGACGCTGAGGTCGATCGCCTTGCGATTGCGGATATCTTTCTTGGGATGGAGCTTGCTCAGTTCGCGGTAGATGCGATGGAAGTCGGGGTGCGTGCCGGCCGCCGACAGTTCGCACGCGACGCATCGGCCGCAGGCATCGTGCCGCGCGGGCTCGCCTGCTGTCGCTTCGGTGGAAGGGGGTAGTTCGACGGGCTGCTCGCACAGCAACAGCGCCGCGAGCCGCGTGGCGAGCATCTCCTTGCCGATGCCACGGGGGCCGGTGAGCAGATAGGCATGCGGCATCCGGCCTGCGCGAAAGGCGCGTTGCAGGCGATCGTGGGCGGCTTCCTGATGACGGACGTCAGAGAGCCGCATGCTCGATGGCCTCCAGGACGCGGGCATGGACCTCCTCGACCGAGCCGTTGCCGTCTACAATCGTCACGGGAGCGGGGTAGTACGAGGGCAACTCCAGAAACAGGTCGCGAACGCGCTGATGAAACTCGAGCGGCCGGGCCTCCATCGCGTCGGTCTGGACGTCGTGAAACAACATGGTCTGGCCGTGGGCACCAGAGCTTTTTCGTTGGGCACTGGTCTTGCGGCCCGTCCGCTTGAAGGCGTCCTTGGGCGGCATGTCGATAACGATGGTCAGATGCGGCCAAGTATCGCCAATCGCGAATCGCGCGAGGTCGACAACCTTCTGGGCGTCGAACCCGGCGGCACCCTGATAGGCGCAGGTGGCCGAGACGAAGCGATCGCCAAGGCAGGTGACATTGTCGGCCAAGGCCGGGCAGATGACCTCGCGGACGAGTTGAGCGCGCGAGGCCATGAACAGCAGCGTTTCGCAGCGGACGTCCATGTCGGACAGATCGTAGTCGAGCAGCGCGTGGCGGATACGGTCGCCGATCACCGTGCCGCCCGGATCGCGAGCGCGAACGAACGCGATGTCTTGCGCCGTGAGGCCCTGTTGGAGCAGCTCGATTTGGGCCCCTTTGCCGGCCCCGTCCACGCCGTCGAAGACGATGAACTTGCCCCGCAATCGCTCGAAAATAGACTCTGACAACGCTACTGTCCCCGTTTTTGCTCGATGGCCTGGTACACGTCGGCGGCATTGTAGCTGCTTCGGACGAACGGTCCAGAGGCCACGGCGCGAAAGCCCAACGACCGGGCCTCCTCGGCGATCTCGTCGAACTCCGCCGGCGGCACATAGCGAGAAACCGGCCTGTGCTCGCGCGACGGGCGGAGGTACTGGCCGACCGTGAGGACATCCACGCCGACGCCACGTAGGTCGGCGAGCGTCCGCGACAGTTCCGCTCGCGTCTCGCCCAGGCCGACCATCAGGCCGCTCTTGGTGAAGATGCTCGGCGTGATCGCCTTGACCTTCCGCAGCACATCGAGGCTTCGACCATAGCGGGCGGCGGGGCGGATGTCGGGGGAGAGGCGTTCTACCGTCTCCTGGTTGTGATTGTAGATGTCGGGCTCGGCTCCGCAGAGGGTTCGGATGCAGTCTTCGCGTGCGTGGAAGTCCGCCGGCAGCACCTCGATCGCGCAGCTCGGCACCTTGGATCGGATCGCCCGGACGCAGGCCGAGAAGTGGCCCGCGCCCTCGTCCGGTAGATCGTCGCGCGCTACGGCGGTCAGGACGGCGTGTCTTAGATCGAGTCGGGCGGCGGCATCGGCCAGACGTCGGGGCTCATCGGCCGTCGGCGTCGCCGGCTTGCCCGTCTCGACGGCACAGAAGGCGCATCGCCGCGTGCAGATATCACCGAGGATCATGAACGTGGCGTGGCGCTTCTCCCAGCACTCGCCGAGATTGGGGCACCGAGCCTGCTCGCAGACGGTGGCGATGCCGCTCTCGCGGACGATCCGCCGCGTGGCGTGCGCCGCGTCTCCACTGGGCAGCGGTCGTTTGAGCCAAGACGGAAGTCTGCCGGCGTCGGGCGACGGAGATGGGAGTAGGTCGAGTTCCATAAGGTCAGGATCCTTGGACGGCGAGCGAGGCCGGTTCCGATCAGAGCCGCGACCGTAAGGGAGCGCCGACCGACGAACAACGGGAGCTTCGCATTGGCACGATAGTGCGCCTCCCTGACGGTCGCGGCTCTGATTCGGCGCGTTCCCGCGAACGCCGCATGTGGTATTATAGTCTGGGTACACTTCTACTCACATGCTCTGGAGGTGCGCGATGATCGAGATAAAGCGAGTCCTGTTTCCGACGGATTTCTCCGAGTTGTCGCTTCACGTTCTGGCCTACGCACGGTCGTTCGCCGAGTCGTACGGGGCCGAGCTTCATCTCATTCACGTGGTGGACGAGGCGTCGATGTACTGGCTGGCGATGGGGCCGAGCAGTCTGCCCGTCGGGCCGACGGCGGACGAACTCGTGGAGGTTTCCACAGCGGCGATGACCAAGTTCATCGACGAGCATCTCGCCGACGCGAAGGGCACGACCACGAGCGAAGTCGTCCTCGGCCGACCGTTCATGAAGATCATCGAGTACGCGCGGACGCGGAAGATCGATATGATCGTGCTGGGGACACACGGGCGCAGCGGCCTTCAACATGCGCTGCTCGGGTCGGTCACTGAGAGGGTTGTGCGAAAGGCCCCTTGCCCCGTGTTGACGATTCGGCATCCCGATCACGAGTTTGTGATGCCTTGATATGACAGTGGAGGGTCCATGACAGTTTCGGCGGTGAGAATCCGAGCCCTGAGCGCAAGCGACGG
>CAYYPB010000277.1:0-4517 GCA_964473405.1 uncultured Planctomycetaceae bacterium | reverse complement strand
GAAGCGGCCGACGGCCGCCCGGATCGGCCACTCCCTCACGGTCGCGGTTCGGTTCGGGGTGGCCTGGCGAACCCGCAAGAACAGGTGTGACCATACACTGGTCCTTCGACGAGTCGGCGCGGAACACTTCATAATCCAACCGGGGCAGGGTCTTGCCGGCCAGGCCTGCGGACACAACGCCCATCGGGCTCCCTGTGGTGACACGGGTGAGCCCGGTTTTCTTGCGTGGAGGTTCCCTGCGCTCTCATCGCAGGCTTGGACTGTCATTCGCCAGAGGAATAGACCTCGGCCAGACGGTTGATTTCTCTGACGCAGGGGCGGCTGGCGCAGTCGAGGAACTCGTTGGAGCATCTGAAGATCAGCTTGCCGTTCGTGCCCTCGACGAGGATCGCTCCCGTGATCCAACTCCATCGGACCGATCCGATGTCGCTCCATGGGATCAGCTCGCCGCTGAGTTCCGGATGGATGCACTGGAGGCCGCGCCGGTCGACCGTCATCCGAAGCGGCTCGTCGGGCGTGCGCCTCATCCAAAAGTAGCTTTGCAGGAGCCAACTGGCCGGGCCGGCGACGGCGAGGGGGAGGCCAATGATAACAATGTCGGGGCTGTTCAATCGGTAGAGGAGATACCAAAGGCCGGCCACCGCTGCGATGGAAACGCCCGTCGCGATGTAGAGGTCTTTTCTGCTATGCGAGTGCCGCATCGGGATCACCACGGAGTGTTCGTCGTATTGGATTCCGCACTCGGGGCAGACATGCGTGGCCGGCAGGCCCATCAGATTGTAGCCGCAGCCGCCGCAGGCCATCTGCCCCAGACCACGCGGCAGCCTCTGCCACGGCGCGTTCATCAAACGCGGCAGCCACTTGGCGAAGAAGCCGTCGTCGTCCGCCGCTCGATACCGCGTGCCACACTCCGGGCAGATGCCGGAGACGTTGCCGGTGAGGTTGTAGTCGCACTTCCCGCAGTGTCCTCGCTTTCTCCGCTGTGATGCCGCGATGCTTCGGCGGCGGACTCTCCAGAGCAGCGTCGTGGCGTAGCCGACGCTGAACAGAAGAGGCAGCACGAGAATGCTGCCTGACACGGAAACGCTGCCCAGCAACACAAAGGCAATCGAGAGCAGCATGCCCACTACCACGCCCACGGCGATGCCGATGCGGTTGTGTCGAGGATCATATCCCACGGCCTAGCCCCGTTCGCCCTGTCCTACGCTGCTGCGCACGGCCTCCCCACACTCCGAACACACGCCGCTCATGTTACCCCTCAAATCGTAGCCGCATTTGCACCAAGTTCGGCGAGGTTGTTCTCCAGAATCGTACTTCGAGCTGATCACGGCGAGCAGGTAGGCGACCCATCCAAACGCACCGCAAGTGAACGCAAGGGAGACCCAAAGCCAACGACGCAGACGATGGCGGGGTGCGTCAACGAAAGCGTATCCTGCAACGAGGAGATTCACGAGCAACAGCTGTAGCCACTTCGTGTACGAGTCCCAGGCGTGACTCGCCCAGCGGCTGTCGAGTCCGTCCACCAGGCTGTCCCAGTACAACGGTCGCGTGAAGTAGGACAGATACAGAAGTATCCAACCGACAAGGACGATGATGGCAAGCCGCTCAAGTCTTCGCATCGTTCGTGAGTTTCCTCGGAGGGCCAGGCTCGAGTTCCTCGCTCCGGACACCGCTCATGCTCCGCCCCGGTGAGATCGTACCCACACGTTGAGCGGTGCCCCGGTGAAATCCCCTCGTGGCTTCGGCAGAGCATGAAAGCGGGGCAAATCAGCACCAACGAAAACGGCCCGCCACCCATTCAATGGGCGCGGGCCGTGGTGTACTGGGCGTTACAGGACTTGAACCTGTGACCTCCTGCGTGTCGAGCAGGCGCTCTAGCCAACTGAGCTAAACGCCCTTGGGCGCGCGGCCTTGCGGCTGTCGCCTTCGGGGTGGGGGGACTGACGGTCGGACAGAAGGACGGCTCCTGCCCGCTCGGGTGTTCCCACGTGCCGTATCCTCGTGGCTTGGCGTGGGATTGTCAAGCAGGCTGCTCGACGCAACGGCCACACGTCCTCCTGCCTAGGCTAGGCCGCGCGGGCTGAAGCCTGCGGCTCGTCGGCTGCATGGGGAGCCGTGAAGCGCGCTACCCTTCTTTGACCGCCTCGATCATCTCCTGAAACGCCTTCTTGCCGTCCGAAAAGTACATCAGCGTGTTGTCGCCCGCAAACAGCGGGTTCGGGATGCCTGCATATCCCGGGCTGAGGCTGCGTTTGATGACCACGACCGTTCGGGCCTTGTCCACGTCGATGATCGGCATGCCCGCGATCGGCGACTTGGGGTCGGTCCGCGCGACGGGGTTCACGACGTCGTTGGCGCCGAGCACAATCGCCACATCGACTTGGTCCATCTCGGCGTTGATGTCGTCCATCTCGTGGAGCTTCTCGTAGGGGATGTTTGCCTCGGCGAGCAGGACGTTCATATGCCCCGGCATGCGGCCGGCGACGGGATGGATGCCGTAATCCACCGTAGCACCGAACTTAGACTCGAGTAGATTCCCCAGATCGCGAACGGCATGCTGTGCCTGCGAGACGGCCATGCCATAGCCCGGCACGATGACGACCTTGCGGGCCGTCTCGAGCAGCATGGCGACTTCCTCGCCGCTGGTGGACTTGATCTTACCCTCGTAGATCTCGTCGGCGTCGGGCGTGTCTGCCGTCGGGCCCATCGTGGCGAACATGACGTTCCAGAGAGAACGGTTCATCGCCTTGCACATGATGCTGGTGAGGATCAGCCCCGACGCACCGACGAGCGAGCCGGCGATAATGAGCACGGTGTTGTTGATGACAAAGCCCGTCGCGCAGGCCGCGAGACCCGAATACGAGTTGAGCAGGGCGATGACGACCGGCATGTCCGCGCCGCCGATGGGCGTCACGAGCGTGACGCCGAGGACGAAGGCGACGAGCGCGATCAGAATGTAGATCCAAGTCGATTCCGGCTGGACCGACAGGAAGTAGCACAGGGCGATGGCGACGATGAACAACAGCGCGTTGATCATCTTCTGGCCGGGGATGAACGCTCCGTCGGGCACCCACTTGACGCCGTAAAGCTTGCCGAAGGCGATGAGGCTACCGAAGAACGTGATGCCGCCGATGAGCCCGGACAGGGCGGCCGCGATCGAGCCTTGCAGCAGCATTTCAGCCTGCTCAGGCTTACCGATCATGTCCTTGGCACCGACGATCCAGCCCTTCTCGCCGGAGTCTCCAATGGCATCACCCAGCAGCCAAGCACCCGCCACGAGCAGCGAGGCCAGACCGCCGAATCCGTTGTAGAGCGCGACGAGTTCGGGCATGGCTGTCATCTTGACGGTGAGCGCCAAGTACGCGCCGACAGCGGTTCCGACGGCGAGGCCGATGAGAATCCACCACAGCGAGATGACCTGGAAGTGGTAGAGCGTCGCCACAATCGCCAGGAGCATGGCCAACGCACCGTACATGTTGCCGCGGACGGCGGTACGCGGATGCGTCAGGCCCTTGATGCCTCGAATGAACATGATCGCCGCCACGAGATAGGCGACGTTGATGAGCCAGGTAGGCAGGGTGGTCGGCACGTGTTAGTCCTTCCTCTTGAACATCGCCAGCATCTTGTGGGTGACCATGAATCCGCCGACCACGTTGACCGAGGCCAAGGCGACGGCCAGCGTGCCCAGGACGATGGCAGCCGTGTTCGACTCGCTACCGGACGAGAGCAGGGCCCCAATGATCGAGATGCCGGATATGGCATTCGAGCCGGACATCAGCGGCGTGTGCAGCGTCGGTGGGATCTTCGTGATGATCTCAAAGCCGACGAAGATCGACAGCACGAAGATCGTCAGCATCAGCAGGAACATTTCCATCAGGCGTTACTCCCTTCAGACGTTTGGGGGGCAGGCGGCGCAGGGGCCGGCAGGGGCTCGATGTCCATGGCGCGGCGGACGCGCTCGTGGAGAATCTCGCCCTCGCGTGTGACCAGCGTTCCGGCCACACATTCATCTCCCATGTTGATTTCGATGGCCCCATCTTCGGCCATGTCCAGCAGCAGGGCACCGACGTTCCGCGAGTACATCTGACTCGCATGGAACGGCACGCTGCCCGCTAGGTTCTCGGGGCCCAGGATCGTGACGCCGCTCTCGACGACCGTCTCGCCGAGCCGCGTGAAGTCCGTGTTGCCACCGCCTTCAGCCGCAAGGTCCACAATCACCGAACCCGGCCGCATGTCGCGGATGGTCTCGGCCGAGATGAGGATCGGGGCCTTCTTGCCGGGGATCAGCGCGGTCGTGATGATCACGTCCGAGTCGGCCGCGTGCTGGGCGACGAGTTCGCCTTGCTTGCGTTTGTAGTCTTCCGACATCTCCTTGGCGTAACCGCCGGCGTCTTCCGCGTCTTCTTGCGGGGCATCCACTTCGACAAACTTCGCCCCGAGGCTCTCCACCTGCTCCTTGACGGCGGGCCGAACGTCGAATGCCTCGACCACGGCACCCAGCCGCTTCGCCGTGGCGA
>CAYYPB010000276.1:0-4521 GCA_964473405.1 uncultured Planctomycetaceae bacterium | reverse complement strand
CCCTGGACGGCGTCGGGCGGAGTGGCCGCCTGAAGCTTGACGTTGACAAGGCGGATGCCCGACTCAACCCCGTCCAGCATGGCTTGCATCTCGGTGCGGGCTTCGCCGCCGATCTTCTCGCGACCCTTGGTAATGACCGTGTCGACACTGACGTCGCCGATGATCCGTCGCACGACAGCTTCGGAGACGTCGCGGATGAGATCTCGCGCGACCGTGGCGTGATCCGAGGTGACCTCATCGCCGATCTTGAACAGGTAGTCCCTGGCGTCCTTGACCTGGTACTGGACGACCCACTCGACATGCGCGAGGTTGAGGTCGGCCGTCAACATCCTGGCCATGATCTTGTGGTCTTCCGTCGTCCGGGCATAGGCCGTGCGGCGTCCTGCTTCCTCCGTGCGGTAGCCGAACTCGACCTTCTGGACCCTGTCGACCGGGACGGTGTGTACCACGTCGAAGGGTCGAGGCAGCTTGAAGTGCAGGCCGGGGGGCGTGGTTTCGTAGTACTTGCCGAAGCGCAGAACGACGCCGCTGCTATGGGCATCCACCTCGTAAAACATGGTGGCCCAGCCAATGGCCCCCAGGATCACAAGAAACACCAGCGCGACCAGCGGTTTGTATCGCTGCCACACATGGCGGGCGAGGTATTGGAAGTGTTCGAACTCCTGATTGTTGGCCATGACGTGGACTCCTCAACGGTCGGGACGCGGCAGCTCGCCTGCAAGCGCCTCGTCTACCTGAACGGGGCGGCGCGCGGCATGATAACACATTTTCGCGTTATAACAGGGCGGCAAGATTGGAATCTGTGGAGTGGCGTCCGGCCCCCGTGCCGGACGTCGTGCAGCGGAGATATCCGCTCACGATCCTCGTCCACCACAGGGGGCGGACGCTACGGAACGCGTGGGGCTTCGGATCGAAGCCAGGCCTCCAACCGGCGGAAACCCTCATCGATCGAGACCCGAGGTTCATATCCCAGGTCGCGCCGAGCGGCCGAGATGTCGAACCAATGCGCGGTGGACAGTTCATAAACGAGAAACCGTGTCAGGCACGGCTCTCCCCGGAGACGCAGGGTCTTGTGCAGTGTTTCGCACAGCGTCGCGAGGCCGGTCGCGGTGAACTTCGACATCCGGCGCGTCACCGGCGGTCGCCCCGCCGCGACGAGCATGCCGTTGATGATCTCCCACAGCCCGCGAGGCTCGTCGTTGGAGATGAAGTAGGCCCTGCCGGCGATGACCGAGCCCGGCTCCAACCGGTCGGCGGCGAGGAGGTGGGCGTCGGCGGCGTTGTCCACATAGACGCAGTCGATGGTCGGATCGCGGCGGCCGATGCGCCGCAGCGTCTTGGCCCGACCGAGGATGCCCGACAGTAGGTGATTGTCCCCAGGCCCCCAGATAAGGTGCGGTCGCAGGGCGACGGTCGCGAGATCGGGGCCGTTGGCGTCCAGGACGATTTGCTCCGCGATGGCCTTGGTCTTCGAGTAATGCACGAAGTGCTGCTCGGGATAGGGCACGGACTCGTCGGCACCCTCGCTATCGCCGGGTCCGAAGACGACGCTGGGTGAACTCGTATAGACCAGACGGGTCACCCCATGATCCTTGCAGCCCTCCACCACGTTCTGGGTGCCCACGACGTTCGGCCCGTGGTATTCGGCGTAGTCGCCCCAGATGCCGGGCTTGCCGGCGACGTGAAAGACGACGTCTCGATCACGACAGGCGGCCATCAAGGCCGTCCGGTCGGCAATGTCCCCGTGGATGACCTCGACACCGCGCTGCTGCAAGTCTGGATAGTCGCCGCGGCCGAAGACGCGCACGTCGTCGCCCCGGTCGAGCAATTGGCCGACGATCGCGCGACCGAGGAATCCCCCGCCTCCCGTGACGAGTGCGAGGACGGGATGCCGCGCCGATGGCAGTGATGTGTCGGCGGGAGAGGTCATGAAACGTGCTCCGCCGCCCAGACCGCGAGCTTCTCTCGGAAGATTTTGGCGTTATGGCGTATATCGACGGGAAACGAAGCATGGACGAGGAACGTGTCGATGGCCTCGGTGATGTCGTGTGCGCGGCCCAAGGCCATGAGCTCCTCACGCAACTTCGTCGGGCAAGCGGGGTCTTCGTTCGCGGCGGCCTTGCCTTCGAGTTCGACGCAGATGACGGGTCTCTGCGCCGGCGCGGCACCGACGCCGACCAGCGCGGAACGCCGCACGCTCGGATGTCGGTTGAATATCGCCTCGCAGCAAACCGTGAACCGCGTGCGATCGGCCGAGATGACGCGGTGAGCCTTGCGACCGCAGAACCAGACGCGACCGCTCTCGTCGACGTAGCCCACATCGCCGATGCGGTGCCAGACATCCTCGCCCTCGAGGATCTTGGCGAGCCGATTCGCCTCGGGCCGAGCGATATACTCGCGAGACACGATCGGCCCCTTGACGGCGATCTCGCCGATCTCGCCCGGCCCCGCAAGACAGTCGTCCGACCACGTCGCGATAGGCTCATCGGTGATGCGGATGATCTTCAACGTGACATCGCCCAAGGGCCGGCCGACGCAAGTGCCCTTGCCCTGATGCGTGGCCGCGGCCGTCTCGCGGAGGATCTCGTGACTCCCGATCGACGCGACGGGCAGCGACTCGGTCGCCCCGTACGGCGTGAACACCTGCACGTCATCGTCGAGCATCGAGCCGAATCGTTCCAGCGTGTCAGGCGGCATCGGCGCACCGGCGGTGATCACGCGGCGGAGCGTCGGCAGCTTGACGCCGTGATCCTGACCGTAACGACCCACGCGATTCAACAGGGCCGGCGAACCAAACATGTGCGTGACGTGCTGGTCGTGAATGGTGTCGATGATGTGCTTCGCATCGACTTGAGCGGGCATCGTCGGGTCCATGTCCGGAATCACCGCCGTCATGCCCAGCGCCGGGTCGAACAGTGCGAACAAAGGGAACGTCGGCAAGTCGATCTCGCCCGGTCTGACGCCGAAGTGGTCTCGCAACACGCGGACCTGAGCGTCGAACATCGCATGACGAAATAGCACGCCCTTGGGCGGGCCGGTGCTGCCGGTCGTGAAGATGATCGCGGCCGGTTCGTCGGGGGCCGTCTCGGCGAGCGTGTAGGGTTTCGCCGGTTCGACGCGGAGATCGTCCAGGCGGTGGCCGCGCCAGAGCCAGCGACGACCGACCGTCACGGTGGTGTGGATCGACCTGAACGCCGTCGGGTGCATGACCCGGAGCATCTGCGCCAGCGGGATGCCGATGAACGCCTCGGCCTGCACCTCGCTCAGGCATCGCACCATGCTCTGTCGGCCCATGCCGGGGTCGATCAGCACGGCCACGGCACCGACCTTGAGCAGGGCGAACGTCAGGGCGAAGAACTCACGCCCCGGCTTGACCATCAGAATCGTCCGCATGCCGCGGCGAATGCCGATCTGTTCGAGCCCGTGGGCGTACTGGTCCACCTCGCGATTCAGGTCGAGAAACGTCACATGCGAATAGGTCTGACGGCCCTTGGCGTTGCGCCCGGTCGGAAAGACCATCGCACGCTGCTGCGGATGCGCTCGCGCCATCTCGGCGAGGAACGCGGCGACGTTGACGGGGCTCGCGGGCATGGCGGGATTGTCGGGCAAGGGGGGTGGAGTACGCAAGGTGTGCCGCGCCTGCGGGATTCGCGATTCGATGCAGTCGCTTAGCCGCGCCCCAGCGGGAAGTGCTAATGGACCGTATCAGCGATTCCCGTCGGGGCGCGGCCAAACGACGGGGCCGCAGACGCCGACGCCGTCGCCGTCGATTGACCGTAGGCGGGCGGGCAGCTAGATTGGTCGAATGATAGGTCAGACCGTCGCCATTCTCGATTTCGGTTCTCAATACCTTCAGCTCATTGCCCGCCGCGTACGCGAAAACCAGGTGCATTCGCTGATCTTCGCGCCGGATGTCACGGCCGAGGAACTCGCCGCCCAAGGCGTCATCGGCATCATCCTCAGCGGCGGGCCGGGCAGTGCCTACGCCCAGGGCGGGCCGCAACCGGATGCCGGCATCTTCGCATCCGGGCTCCCGATCCTGGGGATTTGCTATGGCATGCAGGCTGCCTGCCGGCACCTCGGCGCGACGGTCGAAGCGGCCGAGCGGCGCGAGTACGGGCGGACACGGCTGGAGATCGTCACGGACGATCCGCTCGTGTCGCATATGGGCAACGAGACGTCCGTCTGGATGTCACATGGGGACAGCGTCTCGGACTTCGGCGACGAGTTCGTTACGCTGGCCAGGACGGAGAACTGCCCCAATGCCGTCGTAAAGCACCAAACGAGACCGCTCTACGGTGTGCAGTTCCATCCCGAAGTGACGCACACGCCGGACGGCAGTCGGCTGCTGAGGAACTTCCTCTACGAGGTCTGCGGCGCGGACGGGTCGTGGAACGCCGGCTCGATCATCGACGATCTGCTCGCCGGCATCCGCCGAACCGTCCGCGACGACTCGACCGTCATCTGCGGCCTGTCCCGCGGCGGGGGTGCGGCCCTCACGGGCGCGCCCCCTCCTCGCGC
>CAYYPB010000275.1:0-4526 GCA_964473405.1 uncultured Planctomycetaceae bacterium | reverse complement strand
CGAAACCCAGACGAGCGGCACTCGAGCTACGCTGGCCGTGTGTGCGGCACGGATCCGCGCCTCGTCGCCCTTGCCGTCGGACTCGCGCAGCCAGTCGGGCAGCGCGCCGAGATCGGGCAGTGCGTCCTCGTCGCTGCCGAGCAGTTCGGCGACTCTCATTTCGAGGCCCTTGTCCTTCAAGTCGGCATGTTTCGCGCCGATGGCATCGGCATAGACACCCCTCGCCGCGAGCTCACCTTGCAGCGACGGGCTCATCGCCTTGAATCGGTCGGGGCCGTTGAAGTAGCACCACATGCCCAGGATCACAATAAGGAACGTGGGCGTGACATAGCGGATGACCGGCGGCATCCAACGGGGGATCTTGATGTCCGCGCCCCGGTTGGCTTCCTTGACACCGCGCTGAGCCCCGATGATCCACCCGAAGATGAGTACCTGCCCCAGCGCCGCCAGGATCATCATGAACTCGCACCAGAAGTCCGTGGAATCGAGGGCCGTGACGCCGGCACTGAAGTACATGACGAGTGACGCGCCGGCCGCCGTGACGATGCCGAGCACGAGTACGCTGCCGCGTCGCTTGAAGCCGAAGCCGTCTTCGAGGAACGCGATCGAGGGTTGCAACATGCTGATCGAACTCGTGACGGCCGCAAGGAAGAGCAGGCCGAACCACATGCCGCCGAACAGTGAACCACCGGGCATGTAGTGCATGATGGCCGGCACGGTGAAGAACCCGAGCCCGAACGTGCCGCCGGTCGCATTGCCGGGGCCCAGGAAGAGGAACGCGGCCGGAATGATGATCATGCCGCCAAGAATGACCTCACAGAACTCGTTGGTGCTCGACGCGCTCAGCGACGAGAGGACGACATCGTCGTTGGGGCGCAGGTAGCTGGCATAGCAGAGAATCAAGCCGAAGCCGACACTCAAGCTGAAGAAGATTTGCCCTGCCGCACGGAGCCAGACCTCGGGTTCGGCGAGTTTGGCCCAGTCGGGGTTCCACATGAAGCCCAGGCCGTGGTTGATTGTTCGGCCATCGACGACGTTGTCGAGCGTGAGAACTCTAATGAGGATGATGATGGCGCATCCGATGAGCATCGGCATGGCGATCTTGCAGAACGTCTCGATGCCCTTGGTAACGCCGCGATAGATGATGACGTAGTTGACGAGAAAACAAGCCAGAACGTACCAGAGCATCTCCCCGGCGTTGTACATGGAACCGTTCTCGGCCATGCCGAAGGTCTTCTCGGTGAACTCGCCGGCTGCCGCGACAATGGCCTGCGTACTTTCGCCTTCGGCGGCGGCCTCTGTCGCCTTCGCGAATGTCTCGGCGAACCCGCCGGAGAAGAACTCGATGGCGTACCGCAGGCACAGGGCTTCGAGCAGGACGTAGTACATATAGACGACGGTAGGGACAACGAGCGTCAGGGCGCCGATACCCTTGGCGGGAGCCCGTTTCCATAGGGCGAACATGATGCCGGGCCCGTTGTTCTGCCCGAGCCGGCCGCCGAGTCGGCCGATGGTCCACTCACACCAGGCGATCGGGATCCCCAGGATGATGAAGCTGATGATGTAGGGGATCATGAAGGCGCCGCCGCCGTTGGCGGCGGCAGTGCCGGGGAAGCGGAGGAAGTTGCCCAGGCCGACGGCGGAGCCCGCGATAGCCAGAATGACGCCGAGGCGAGAGCCCCAATGTTCGCGTGCCACGAGCGGGTTCCTCCTTCTCGGCGAGTCGGTGATGCGCGGCTCGAATCAGGGGGAACCTATCCGCTTGACCGGGCATTGGCAAGGTTGGCCGGAGCCCGGTCAGAGCCGCGACCGTAAGGGATCGCCTGTCGCCCAATAGCAGGATCCTCGGCGTGGAACGAAATGCGCTCCCTTACGGCCGCGGCTCCGATCGGTGCGGGCGATTGCTCTGAGGCGTCAGTTCTTCGCGGTGATCTTGGGGGCGACCGACGTCTTGGCGGCGGTCTTCTTCGGCGGGAGGAGCTTTCGCTGTTGGGACGTGAGGACATTCGCCTCCAGACGGGCGCAGAGCTCCTTGAAGAGATCCTCGATGGGCCGTTGAAGGCGGGCCAACGCATCGACCTGGACCTTGCGTTGGGCGTCTGTCTGGGCCGCATCGAGCAACTGTTCGGCCTTGGCGATGCTCTTGGCCCGCACCTGGAGAAGGGTCGTGGCCCGCGTGTCTATCTTCTTGAGAATGCCGTCGGCCGTTGTTCGCTGCATGTCGTCACAAGCATAGAAGTTGCAGAACCATTGCACATAGAGGCGCCAAGCGGACTTGTCCTTGGCCGTCACGGCGATGTCGGGTTTCTTCTTGGTCAACGCCAGATTGACGAGACCATCCTTCTCGGCCTGTCGCATTCGATGCTCGAACATCGCGTTGGCGTGGATCGGATCGTTGTCGAGACCCCACTCGGTCGGATTCCAGTTGCCCGCCTTCCAGTTCTCGACCATGGCCTCGACGTCGGCGTGCCGTTTGAGCAGGGCTTTCATGTCCTTGTCGAGCACCTCGCGCTGCTCGGCGGTCATGGTCTTATCGAGCTTGGCGGCGACCTTCTGCACCGAGGCCATCGCATCGTCCATCAGAGGCTTGAACTTCTGCGACCACTTCTGAACTTGTTCGGCGGTGAAGGGCTCTTGCCGAGCGCGCGTCTGGGCGATCTCGAGCGCGACGGGCAGTAGGTCCTTGATGTGTTTCATCGTGACCTTCATCGATTCGAGGCGCATCTCGCGACCGATGAGGCCGCGCTGATCGTGGGTTAGATCCAGGCGGTTCTGAAGCCCACTGAGGAAGACGTCCTCGCGCTGGGCAGCGTTCCAGGGAGCAATCTGTGTCACTTGGTGCATCAGGTCGAGGGCGAACTGATCGGATTCGCCGGTCCAGCCGCTCTTCTCGAAGATGTTGACGTGCACGTCGCGCAGAAGGCTGGCCTCGGTCTCCCAGGGCCCCATGTCCTTGGCATGCTCTTGCAGTTCCTGGATCTGCGAGGTGACGCTGGGACTGGGCTTGCCGGACTCACCGGCCCAGGTGTGGGTGACGACCTGCGAGAGCAGCAGGACGGTCATGGTCAGGATTATCCGAGTTGACATGCGTCTATCCTTACAAGAAATCATCGGCAACTTATCAGGTTCCGGGCCTGGCCCTTTGGATGGCGGCGAGCAACTGCTCGTGGACATCGAGCGGCTTGGCGACCATTCGCCAGGTGCCCGTTCCGCCGGTACTCCCCGCTGCGGCGGTCTGGAAGGCTATCGTCCCGACACGAACGAGTCGCTCCGGCGGCGACAGAACCACATGGGTGTTTTGGATGCGGTCGAGCATGCATTCGAATACCTCGACCTTGGCTACGCCGCGAATGCTGATGACGCGGCGATTGGTCAACACATAGAGTCGCGAGACCCACTCCATCGCGGCCCAGCCCATGCGGCCGGCCACAATAAGGACGGCCGCCTGAAGGGCGTTGACTCTGTAGGACGGTGCCACCACATCCACCCAGGCCAGACAAGCAAGCATGCCCGCAGCCACGATCCACCGCAACGATACGAGCAGGATGAACCACGGGGCCGGCTTGATCGCGAAGTGGACGATCTCCCCGCCGTCGAGAAGATGCGGTGGAACGACCGCCTCCGGCGTCAGGCCGATGGCGCCGGGGGCCGACTCGTCCGATGGGGCCGTTTGGCCGCAGCTCGTGCAAGCAGGGGGCTCTATCGAAGGTGTCACTCGTACAACTCCGGACGCAGGACACCGATATGCGGCCAGTTGCGATAGTGGTCATTGTAGTCCAGGCCATAGCCGACGACGAAAACGTCCTCAATGTCAAAGCCAACGAAATCGGCCACGAGGTCTTTCGGGGCCCGGTCCGGCTTGCGGAGCAGGGTGCAGAGCCTCAGGCTTCTCGGCCGTTTGGTCATCAGTTGCTCGGAAACCGCCCTCAGCGTACCTCCGGTGTCCAGGATGTCGTCGACCACCAGGACGTCTCGGCCCTCGATATCCACATTGAGATCCTGGACGATTCGGGTGTCCCCGCCCTCGGTCACCTTGCCACGGTACCGGCTGACGGTCATCAGGCCGATTGCCATCTTGAACGGGAGCTGGCGCATCAGATCGGCGACGAAAATGATCGACCCTGTGAGCAAGGGAACGAGAACCAGATCCTGGGCGTCGTCGCCGTAAGTCTCGGCAATCTCGTGGGCGAGTTGGGCGACGCGTTTGCTGATTTGCTCGCGCGAGAACAGGGTTCGGGCAATGTCGCGTTCCATCACGGCATTATAGGCTCTCAGGGTATTGCGACAAGCGTTTTCGGGCCCTCGGACGGTCTCTGGCAAGGCGACCGCGTTCTCGCCTTCATGGGCGGGGCCCCATGCTCTGGCGGTCGGGGGCCGACCTCTCCCCCAGCCCCCGGCTTTGCCGGGGAGCCCCCCCCCCTGCCCCCCCCCCCAACACGGGCCGGCCCTCCCTCCCCTCGAGGGAGGGCCGCCGATCGAAGTCCCTTGCCCCCCCCCCCAACACGGTGACCGCGTCCCCGCGCTCC
>CAYYPB010000274.1:1763-4537 GCA_964473405.1 uncultured Planctomycetaceae bacterium | reverse complement strand
CAATACCGCGCACTCGTCGCGCGGCGCGCCAGTGCCGCGCTTGGTGTACGAATAGGGCCAGGCAACCGATTTCACGCTTCGAAAGTCCGTCTTATCGCTCCACGAATTCGTCGAATCACTCCCCGAGCCGGACCAATGGCTCGAACGTGCAGGCGCAGCAACCGAGCCAGAACGACAGCAAGCCGCCCACACGCAAATCAACGGCATCACGCGAGAATTGGATTGGCAGATCCAATGGTGCGACGCGTACATCCAGCGGCTCGCCCGCCAGAATGCACCCGTGGAGTTCTATGTAGATTTGCTCAGCGGCTACCGCGACACCCTAGCCGAATGGCAAGACGATCTATCCACATGGGCCCAACGACCGAATGAATCCGACGACTTGCCGCAATGCCTCACGGCTTTCGAAGCCCTGCGAAAGAACATGGTGAGCTACGAGCCGTTCAATGCCCGAGCGCCGCGAGTCAGTGCCGATACGCCCGACGATGAAAAAGCCACGATCAAAGAGGCCAAGGAGTTCCGCCAAGACGCCAAGGAAAAGCTCTGGGAAAAGAGACTGCACGACCGATACCTCGCGTTTTCCGTAGAGCAGCGCCTATCGGATCTGGCCAACACGTCGCCGCATGCACAGACCGTCGCGCAGCTCGTTGGGGCCTTCGCCGACGCGTACGCGCTCGCCAAACGAAAGATCAACGCGCTCGATTTCTCGGACATGCAGCGCTTTGCCTACCGGCTGCTGAGCCGGCCCGATACCGGCGGCGATCTTGCTCCGGCGGCCGCCGCGCTGCACGCTCAATTCCACCATGTGCTCGTCGATGAATTTCAAGACATCAACCCGCTGCAAGAGGCGATCATCCGCCTGGTCAGCCGCGAGACCGACCCTGATCGGCCGGACAATCTCTTCGTCGTCGGCGACATCAAGCAGAGCATATACCGATTCCGCCTCGCCGAGCCGACCCTCTTCTCCAATCGTCTGCACCGCTTCCGCGACGATCCCAAGCAGGGTAAGGCCATCGCCTTGCAGAAGAACTTTCGCAGCCGCCCAGAAATCCTCGCGGCGGCCAACGGCGTCTTTCGACAACTCATGCGCGAGGGAACGGGGGAAATCGTCTACGACAGCCTCGCAGAATTGCACCCCGGCCGAACCGTCGAGGACGTACCCGCCCACGCCATCGAATTGCATTTACTGGAGAAGAAAGTCACATCTGACGACGAAGACGATGACGACGACCCCGAACCCGGCGTAGCCGACTTGAACGATCTGACCCAATGGACCCCGATCGAGCGTGAAGCGCTCTTGATCGGCCAGACCATACGCAAATGGGTGGACGCCGCGAACACCAGCTTCACCGGCGCGCCGCTGACCTATCGGGACGTGGTGATCCTGCTGCGCGCCCCCCAAAGCAAAGCAGAACGCATGGCGGGCATCCTTGAGGCGTGCGGCGTGCCGGCTCGAGCGGATGGCAGCGGCTCGCTGTTTGAGGCCCGCGAGACCCGCGACATCTTGGCGACGCTCGAAGCGATCGACAATCCGTACCAGGACATCCCGCTGGCCGCGACGCTGCGCAACGGCGTGCTCGCGCCGCCGCTTTCCGAAGACGATCTGGTTTCCATTAGATGCCACAATCGCGACATCCCGTTTCACCAAGCCGCCCAAGCCTGCCGCAACGAAACCCGCGACAAAGGACTACGCGGCCGCCTCGCCGCCGTGCTCGATGGCCTCGATCGCCTTCGCGATACGGCTCGGCGGCGACCCATGGGTGACGTGATCCAAGCGCTCTATGAATGCAACGGCTACTATGGTTACGTAGGCGGCCTGCCAAACCCCACCCAGCGCCGCCGCCACCTGCTGCATGTACGCACGCTTGCCAGCCGGTTCAGCCGTTTTCAACGGCAGGGCTTGCACCGTTTCTTGCGATTCATGGCCATGGTCGAAGAAAGCCAGCAAGGGGCGCCGACCGCATCCGCGGGCAGCGAAAACGACGACGTAGTCCGCATCATGTCGATCCACAAGAGCAAGGGCCTCGAATTCCCCGTCGTGTTTGTGGCCGACCTGGGCACCCGGTTCAACCTGCGCGACAAGAGCGGCAGCATGATCTTCGAGCCGCAAACCGGCATCGGCTTGCGCGTCGTGGACAACGAAAACCTGATCGAATACCCCACCTGCACCCATCAGCGCGCCGCCGATTTGCACGATCGCGGCATGCGCGAGGAAGAGCTGCGCGTCCTATACGTCGCGATGACCCGGGCTCGCGACAAACTCATCCTGATCGGCTCTTGCAGGAGCGTAGAAGCTGAATTGCGGCGATTCGCCATTCGGCCGGGGCAACACGCGATCCCCGCGCTAGACGTTCTTGCCTCCAGCACGCGGCTCGGATGGCTCTTGCCCGCGCTCGCATCTTCCGAGGAATCAAGCGTAGCCGTAAACCCAAGCCCATCCGACCCAGCCCTCGTGCACTTGCACACGCACGACGCCGATGAAATCGGCACTTGGTCAGTTGACGCCGCCAAGAACCGCCACGACACAAACGCGGCACGCGCCGTCGCGCAATTCGACTCACTGCCCCAAGGCGAACCCATGGCCGACGCCACGGCGGAGATCGACACCGTGCTCCACCGAATGAATTTCACCTACCCCTTCGCCGCCGCCACCACGCTTCGATCCGCCGTCGGCGCCAGCGAACTCAAAGATTGGCTCAACGCGGACCAAGATTCGGACATGCGGCCCGACCGCCTCGACCACGATGCGTTCGCGAACGATGCCGTCGCAAACG
>CAYYPB010000274.1:0-1663 GCA_964473405.1 uncultured Planctomycetaceae bacterium | reverse complement strand
ACTCAAGACGACTCGGTCGCCGCCCACGACGCCGCGCAGCGCGGCATTCTCACCCACCGCGTACTGCAATACCTCGATTTCACGAACGCCAAGGATAGCGCCGGCCTCGAAGACGAACTCGCCCGCCTGGCCACCCAAAACCTGGTGACCCTTGACGAGCAGCAATGCATCGACCTCGATTCGTTGCGTTGGTTCGTCGGAACCGCACTCGCCAAACACCTCCGCAACGCGGGCGATGCCTATCGCCGGGAATTCCGCTATATTTCCATGGAGGCAGCGCAGCGGGTGGATCCCGACGTGCCCCAATCGTGCGACGATCAGATTCTCGTGCGTGGCGTGGTGGATGGTATCTTGCCAACGCCCGACGGCCTCGAGATCGTCGATTTCAAGACGGATCGAATCGGCCCGCAAGACGTCGATGAGCGGACCGCCCACTACCGGCCCCAGATGGACGCCTACGCCCGAGCCATGAGCAAGCTCTGGCGAAGGCCCGTCTGTGTGGCAAGGCTTGTATTCTTGTCCGCCAAGATCATCGCGGACATCGACTATCGCGAGATCGCGACGAATGGCTGACGCGTGTTCGTAGACGAGACGTTGCGGAGAGACCCGATCGACAGCGACAGCCCAATGCCCAGTGAGCCCAACAACCAGATCGCGTTTGAGCCCAACCCCGATTCCATCAACCGTCGAGCCGATGAAATCGGCCGCGAAATGCTCGAACTCGCCCACAACGCCGAGCCCAGCCCCTTGCGCCGCGCCTGGTGGCTTGAGAAAATGACCCAATGGGTCGACTCCGACCCCCATTTGAAGACACGAGCGTTCACGTTCGTCGATTGCCTGCCCGCCCTCAGCACCAACGCCGCGCTCGCCGACCATCTGGCCCAATACCTCGACAAGAGCGTTACGGGCCTGCCCGAGCTGGCCCATCGCCTGCTCGATGCCGCAAGACACAACACAGCGCTACAAGCCCCCATCGCCTGGAGCGCCCGATTCGGCGCAAGGCAGATGGCCTCGCGATTCATCACTGGATACGACACCCCCAGCGTCGTGCGTACCTTGGAATCGCTGCGCCGTCAGCGGATGGCCTTCACCCTCGACGTGCTCGGCGAATTCACCACCAGCGACGCCCAAGCCGATCGATACGCCCAAGCCTACCTCGACCTGATCGACCGTCTGACCGCGGGCACTCACGCCTCGCGCGTCATCTCGTCTGCCCAAGCCAGCCCGTCGACCTGCGGAATCGTCACATAGGCGCCACTGCCATCGAAGTGCAGCGCCGTCCCAAACTCACCCTTCACCCACGTCGCGTTCCATATGTCGGCATCGTTGTGGTTGGCCGAGGCATCCTCCGCAAACTCGCCTTGCGCGTCGTCGAGCTTCCAGTGGCCGAGGAGACCGTCGGCGGGGTCACCAAAGACAACAGCAGACCAGGACAAGAGAGTAAGGAGCATGAACGCTCTTCGGACATCCACAGGCGGCACCTCCACAGACTGGCACGTCCTGCATTCACCACGCCCGTCGTCCTATCCTGTCTGCCATGCCCATGTTTCTGCCTTCCATCTTCCTGTCAAAGGCCGCTCGACAGAAAGATGGAAGGCAGAAGGATCAGGTTCTTCACGGATTACCGGGACTGCCAATCGCGCGTTGGTCTGTCTCAGACCGT
>CAYYPB010000273.1:0-4555 GCA_964473405.1 uncultured Planctomycetaceae bacterium | reverse complement strand
CCCGCGCGGGGCTCCCAGGCGAGGGAGCGTCACTCTGCGCCGCACGTCCGCGCGGGCTGAAGCCCGCGGCTCGGCCCTTGTTGGCAACGTAGCGCTGCCATACTACGTCCCTTACGCAGCAGGGCCGGAGCGATTGCCCGTTGGGGGATGTTCCGTAGAATGCCTGCTCAGGGTGCGGGTCGGGCCCGCGTGACCGACGTTGGAAAGCCCCAGAGCGAGGCATGACCAGATGGCGATACATCCCACGGCGGTGGTGGACAAGCAGGCCCAAGTGGCCGCATCAGCGGAGATCGGGCCCTTCGCGATCATCGAGGGGCCGGTGAAGATCGGCGAGAACGTCAAGGTCTATCCGAACGCCTACATCTCGGGCTGGACCGAGATCGGCGATGGGTGCGAGATTCATCCCAGCGCGATCGTGGGGCATCTGCCGCAGGACTTCCACTTCGAAGGCGGTAGGTCTTATTGTCGCATCGGGGCCGGGACGATCATCCGCGAGTGCGCGTCGATCCATCGCGGCACGCAGACCGAGTCGACCACGACCGTCGGCGAGAACTGCTTCCTCCTCGCCTACTCGCATGTCGGACACAACTGCGAAGTCGGCAACAACGTGAAGGTATACAACGGCGCGATCCTCAGCGGCCACGTCACGGTCGGCGACAACACGATCATCAGCGGCCAGGTGATGGTCCATCAGTTCTGCCGCATCGGCGAATATGTCATGATCGGCGGCGGGGCGCGCGTAACCAAGGACGTCCCGCACTACATGAAGTGCCTGTTCGAGGCGATCTGCGTGGGCTACAACGCCATCGGCCTCAAACGCTCGGGCCAGTTCACGCAGGAAGAGGTCAACGACGTGCGTCGCGCGTACAAGACGATCTACCAAGGTGGGCTACCGTTCCGCAAGGCGGTCGACATGTTCGAGGCCAAGGCCGAAACGCGAGCCGGCCGGCACATCGTCGAGTTCCTGCGGTGCGAATCGAAACTCGGCTACGCCGGAGGCCGCAAGGCGGGCGAACTCGCCAAGGCCGCAACCCAGCCGGGCGACGAAGATTGATCGACGGCCGCGCCGTGGAGCGCGCCTGGGACGAAGAACCGCCGATGCCATCGGCGGCGTTGTGGAATAAGGTGCATGCCCGCGTTGCTTGACATCTTCGGCCCGCGTCCAGCCTTCGACGGCGGGCTGTTCCTCTCGGATCACAAGGCCGAGACGGCTCGGCGTCCGATCGAGACGATCGCCGCCGGTCGCCGGCTTCATGTCCCGTTGCAGGTGCGGCGAGACCTGGAAACGACCCCTCTCGTCAAAGCGGGCGACCGCGTGGTCGCGGGCCAACGCTTGTCCCATGCGATCTCGAACGACTCGGTGTCGGTCCATGCGCCCGTCGCCGGACGAATCGTCAAGCTGGACCGCGTCTGGACAACGCGCGATGGCTATCTGCCGTGCGCCGTACTCGATCCCGACGGCACCGACGACGCCGTTCCGCAACACCAAGGGTGGGAAGAGGAGTCGGTCATCGTGCAACTCGCCGAGTGCGGGGCGATGAGTTCGCTGCCTCGGCAACCGCTTCACCGCGTCATCCAAGAGGCCGTAGCGGCGGGCGTGACGGATCTGATCATCAACGCGATGGAAACCGAGCCCTACCTGACGGCCGACCTGCGAACCCTGGTCGAGCAACCCGGCAGGACGATCGATGCGGCCTGCGATCTAGCCGATGCACTCGGCGTATCGAGGGCGATTCTGGCCGTCCCGTTCCGGCATCGTCGCGTGGTGAAGCGTCTGATGTCCGAAGCATCGGGGCGGTTTCTAGAGATCGCCGCGCTCGCGAACCCGTATCCACAGTGTCATCCGGCCGTACTGCTCAAGTCCGTCTTGGATCGCGAGATATCCCCCGGCGGCAGCGTCCTGGATGAGGGTGCCGTGGTGCTGCCGTTGTCGGCGGTTCGACATGCGGCCGACGCCCTGCTGGATGACAAACCCGTGACACATACGGTCATGGCCGTCGCGGGCGACCGTGTCGTGCATCCCGGCACCTATCGCGTGGCGATCGGCACACCCCTCCAACGCGTGGCCCAACACGCGGGCCTCGATTTGCCGGCGGCGAAAGCAATCTGCGGCGGGCCACTGACCGGCCTGCCACTGGGGCACACGGACGCGGTCGTGACGGTGGACACGACCGCCCTGCTGTTGTTCTCGAAGGCCGAGACACCGACGCCTGTACCGTGCATCCACTGCGGTTGGTGCGTCGAAGACTGCCCCGTGGGCATCGATCCCCCGTCACTTATGCACCTCGAGTCGAAGACGGGTTGTTCCCAGACGCAGCGGTCGCACCTGACGGCCTGTATCGACTGCGAATTGTGTACGCATGTCTGTCCGGCGGAGTTGCCGCTTGCCGCGACGATCAAGCGAATGCGCACGCGATTCACCGCGCCGACGGAACCGGCGGGGACGGCATCATGACGACCTCCGACTGCTGGATTGCCGGCGCGCATGGCCTGACGGGCGTGGCCCCCCATCGCGCGGGCGGAAACACGCACAACCACATCATCCGATGCTGGCTGCTCGGCGCCTCGCTCGTCGGGGCGTGTGGCGTGGTCCTGTTCGGTGCGGCGGCGTTGCGCGTGCTGCTCATCAGCACCGCCTCCGCCGTGGGTGCGGATTTGGCGCTCGTCTTCCTCACGCGACGACCGGCGACGGGCAGGCTGCCACGCGCGGCATTGATCGGACTGCTCCTCGGCTTGACGCTGCCGGCCACAGCGGACGGATCGATCGCCATGCTCGGGGCCATCGTCGCTGTTTTCGTCGGCAAGGGTGTCTTCGGGGGGGTTCTGCATCCGGCTCTGGTCGGCCGCGTCGTCGTTCAGGCGCTGTTCGGAAGTCTCTCCTTGAGCGGCTCGTTGATGGTGTCGCCCATCCTCACACCCGACCACTTGCTCGTTGGCAACCTCCACAATACGGCGACCCTCCCCGACACGCAGAGTTGGTACGAAAGCGGGCAGTACACGACGCACGATGCCGTCAGCAGCGCACGGCCCGTGCAGTTGCTTCGGCGATTCGCCCACGACGGCGTGCTATCCGATGGCGATTTGCACTACGAGCCGCTGCTGCGCGATAAGCTGCCGCCCTGGCGAGAGACGCTCTTCGGTGCCGTTCCGGGCGGCATCGGCGAAACGTGCGGCTTGGCGCTGATCGTCGCGGGGCTGTTCCTGATCTATCGCGGCTATGTACGCTGGCAACTGCCCGTCACGATCCTCGCTTCGGCGGCGTTGGCAGCGGCGGTCCTGCCGGTCGAACTCGACGGTGCCTATCGCTGGTTCCCGGCGTTGGAAGTCGAACAAGGTCGAGCCGTCGGGCTCGCCTATGTCCTCTATCATTTGACGGCGGGCCAGCTCATGCTCGGGGCGTTTCTGCTCTCGGGAGATACGGTCGCGTCACCCATGCGCGTCCACGGCCAGATCATCTTCGGCATCGGAATCGGCGTCCTGACCATCTTCATGCGGCTCTACGGTGCACTCGAAGGCGAATGCTACTGGTCCATCCTGATCCTCTGCGCCCCAGTGGGTACGATCGACCGCCGAATGAAACGCAGGGTCCTGGGAATGGCAGTCCCGGTCGAGTAGCGAGCCGCAATCGCCACCATTTCTGATACGATGCAGCCATGCGAAATGCCCGCACGATGCTGATCCGCGTTCTCGTCTCAGCGACACTGGCCGCGTTTCTATCGGGATGCGGCCTCTTTGATGTCCGCGCGGATACCGACGCCGCAGTGGAGGCGTGGGCCCAGCGCACAGGCGAGGCCGACCCATGCAGGCTCGACGCGATGCAGCACTGCGTCGGTGCGTCGACGACGACCGCGTCCGTCGGGCCCGACTGGGCACTGCTGCTCGGGCAACTCTGGGAAGCGCAGCAGCGCGACGCGGATCCGATGGACCTGCACAACAACGAGGCAGGGGCTGGCTGCGCCACTCCCATCACGGGCGAGCCCGACGGCGCGATCGCGTGCTGCGAGGACATGCTGAACGCCGAACCGCCGATGCTACGACTAAACGGTCGATGCCAGTAACAAGCATGCGGCACAGCCTCCAATCAAGGCCGCAGCCAAGAAGAAGACCGTGCGGTGACAGGACAAAGTAGCTTAGCCCCGAAGCCGCACATCCGTGAGTAGCTCCGCGGCTCTTCCAACATGGCGGCCCGACTACGCCAGCGATCGTATCTCGTCGAGGAGCCTTTGCCCGCGAGAGGCGTTGAGTTGTCTGATTTGGGCGGCGCGGCCGAGGAGGTAGGCGCGGAAATGCGGGTGGTTGGCCCTGTTCTGGCTTTCCAGCGAGCCCATCTTGGCGGCGTTGTGGATGATGGCCTTGAGCCGATCGTAGTCTTCGCGGCGGACGTTGACCTTCTCGTTGACGATGACGCCGGTGACCTGCTGCCGCTGCCCCGGGCGCATGAAACGCATCTTGCGTTTGTTGAGCTTGAAACCCTCCTCGCGAACGATCCGCCGCATCCTGATCGACCACGCGCACCAACGCGATCTGATGCACGTCCCCGCCACCGGCGTGCGCG
>CAYYPB010000272.1:0-4582 GCA_964473405.1 uncultured Planctomycetaceae bacterium | reverse complement strand
TGTTGGAGGCGGTTTATCCGGAAGGCCACAAGGCCCGGTCCAAGGTGGCGCCCGGGCAACTGTGGACCTTCCGGCAAAAAATCCACCGGGGCGACTGGATCGTGCTGCCAAGCAAGCTCAAGCGGACGACGCTGCACATCGGAGAATGCACCGGAGACTACACGTTCGATGCGAACGCCGTCGAGCCATACTGGCACTACCGGACAGTCAATTGGCAACACAAAGACATCCCCAGATCAGACATAGATCAGGACATTCTCTACACATTTGGCAGCCTGCTGACCATTTTTCAGGCAAAGAAGAACGACGCCGAAAAGCGCGTACGCGCGATCATTGGAGGCGTAACGCCGCCGCCACCCCCGAATGGACCGGATTCAATTGACCTTGAGCAGATGGCCCGCGACCAGATCGCGAAGATGATCCTCGCCAAGTTCAAGGGACACGGCATGGAACGGCTCGTCGACGCGATTCTTCGGGCACAGGGATACACGACACACCATAGTCCACCGGGCCCCGACAAGGGAATTGACATCCTGGCCGCGCCAGGCCCGATGGGTTTCGGTCATCCTCGAATCTGCGTACAGGTCAAATCGACTGACAGCGCGATCGATCGCCCAACGCTCACTCAGCTCGTCGGCGCGATGCAGAACGTAAAGGCGGATCAAGGCCTGCTCGTGTCCTGGGGCGGCTTCAAGTCGAGTGTTGACAAGGAGAAGGCGGGGAGCTTCTTCAAGGTGCGACTGTGGGATCAAGCGGACCTGATCGAACAACTGCTCGAACACTATGAAAAACTGGACGACGATATCCGGGCGGAGTTGCCGCTTAAGCGCATCTGGAGCACGGCGATGCCCACGGGCGAGGAGTAAGACATGTCGGACACGCTGACCGCCAGGGACGCGATCATCGAGTGTTTTCAAGCGCATGCGACGCTCACGGTTGCGGACGTGCAGAATTGGATCGAGAAGCGGTATCCCGGTCGATGGAAAGCCATCGATACGGCACTGGCCGATCTCGCGACAAACGGAAACGAGACGTCCACGTACGCGGAACGCGACAAGTGCCTGAAGCGTACGGAGCGTGGAACGTATCGGATGAACGGCCCCAATTGATGGCGTTTGGAACTGCGAACGCACGCGGGCCGTCGAACGTCCGCGCGGGCTGAAGCCCGCGGCTCTTCTTTGCGTGGTGGACGAGGGCTTTGGGATTCTTCCGTTGCACGACATCGTGCAATAGTATGCGGCCCTCGCGTTTGGGCGGTGACCGCTCCCTTACGGTCGCGGCTCTGATCGTGCGGCGCACCGCACGCAGGATCCTGATGGCTGAAAGCTGATAGCTACTGATAACTGACAACTGAAAACTGAAGACTAACAAATGCCAGTCTCCTACAACACATTCGAACGTCTCAAGGACAAAGGCCTCGCCAACTATAAGAACGGGGACTACCAGGCGGCCAAGCCGTTTCTGATGCAGGCGGCCGATGCGATTATCAAGATCGCCGGCGAGACCGACAACGCCAAGCAGCGGGATCGGCGTAAGGCGATGGCGGCCGAGCTGATCGAGTTTGCCAAGCAGTGCGATCAGCGGACCGAGGATAAGAAGATCCGCCGCCGGACCGCTGCGCGCGAGGGGGACGAGAACAAGACCGACGCCAAGGACTGGATCGTTCGCGAGACGCCGGACATCGGCTTCGATGACATCGCCGGGCTCGACGACGTCAAGCATGAGATCCGCCTGAAGATGATCTATCCGTTCAGCCACCCGGAGCTGGCCGCGCAATACAAGATCAGCGTCGGCGGCGGGCTGCTGCTCTACGGCCCGCCGGGTACGGGCAAGACGATGATCGCCAAGGCGATTGCCCGCGAGATCAAGGCCACGATGTTCGTCATCTCTCCGGCCCAGGTGCTGAGCAAGTGGGTCGGCGAGGCCGAGCAGAACATCCGCAAGCTCTTCGAGGCGGCCAAGGCCGAGGACAAGGCCGTCATTTTCATCGACGAGATCGAGGCGATGATCCCGGCCCGACGTCAGAGCAGCAGCAGCGTGATGACGCGCGTGGTGCCGCAGATCCTCCAGGAGATCGAGGGCTTCGACCGCAGCGCCAAGCGGCCGCTATTATTCGTCGGGGCGACGAACGAGCCATGGGCGTTGGACTCGGCGATGATGCGGCCCGGTCGGTTCGACTCGAAGATCTACGTGCCGCTTCCGGACGAGCCGGCGAGGCATCGGCTGTTGGAGATATACCTCGCCACACGGCCGACGGCCGAGGACGTGGACTTCGCCGAGTTGGTCGGCGTGCTGGACGGCTACAGCGGGGCCGACATCAAGGCCATCGTGACGAAGGCGGCGACGATCCCGTTCATGGACGCGGTGGGGGGGGCCGAAGCGAGACCGATCTGCAAGGCCGATCTGTTGAGCGTGATCGAGGACATCACGCCCTCCGTGAGGAAGAAGGACCTCGCTCGTTTCAGAGAGTTTGCGGAGGCGGGTTGAGATTGAGTCTTGAGCCTTCAGTGTTAGGTAGCGCGCGTGCGATCAGAGCCGCGACCGTAAGGGAGCGCATCTCGTTCCACTGCGAGGCTCGCGCTATCGAACGACAGGCGCTCCCTTACGGTCGCGGCTCTGATCGACGCGGCTCTGATCGACGCGGCTCTGATCGACGCGGCTCTGATCGATGCGGCTCTGATCAACCGCTCGCGCATCGCCGGGGCGGTGGATTGTCGGCGGAGTAGTGGATGTCCGAGCGATTTGATATCGAAGCACTCAGCTCGCCTGGCGAACTCGTCGCGCGGCTCGCGCAGGCGGATGATGTCTTCTCGTTTCTGAATCGCCAAGTCGTGGTTCCCACATCGGCGGTGGTGCTGGCCTATCGCTCGACGGGCCATCCGAGTGTCGCCGCCTCTGGCGCTGTGATCGAGTCGGGCGATGTGCGGGAGTTGCTGTTCGTCCGCACGGTTCCGTTCGAGCTCGAATACTCATTCGACGGCCTGCGTTCAAGGGACGGGTTCGACTGCGCCGCGACGGTGAGCCTCTCGGTCCAGGCTGTCGCGGAGCGCACGGAACTCGAGGCGTTTCGCCGAACCGTCCTCGGTAGTGGGATGCAGGTGCATCAGGATCGTCTCGTGCGACACTTCGCCGATGCCGTCCGGTCGGCCCTGTCTGCCTTCGCCGAGTCGCACGATGCGGAGAAGTTGACGATGCCGGCCTGTTGGGACGCGTTCGATGCCGTGCTGGCCGAGCAGGCGGCGCAAGTCTGCTTCGAGTCGGGCATGCGGCTCGGGCCCGATGCGCGCGTGACGTTCGCATCGACGGCGTTCGAGCAATCGCGAGCCAACCGGCGAGCGGCTGACCAACGGGCCGATCGCGAACAGGCCGAGGCTTCTCGCCGCCAGGCAGCGGCGGCGGCCCGTGAAGCACACCTCGTCGAGATGGGCGAGATGCTCACCAAGATCAAGACGATGGCCGGCGACGGCGGGGTCCTCGACGTGCCGGAGTTGATCAAGACCTTCGACGCGGCCCAGCGCGGTCGGCTATACGAAGGGCTCATCGCTGCGAAAGAGCCCGTGCGTCGAACCGAGGCGGTGCTTGTCGTGTCGGGCAGCGAGCTGCTCTGGTTCGATCCGGCCGACGCCCGGAAACCGAGCCGGCGAAAGAAGCTCTCGAAAGATGCCGGCCCCCTGCGGTCGGTGCGCGTCGTTGCGGTCGGCGGTGAGACGAAGATTCTCGTGGGCGCTCGATCCGGCGTGCATGTGACCGATCGTTCGTGCGAGTCTGTCCAGACGTTCATGTTCAACGACCGGCCTGACGTGCGCGGCGGTGTCAACGCCGCCACGATCCTCGGGCCGCATCTGTATGCGACGCATTCGGAAGTCGGCCTGACGCAGTGGCGGCTCGACGTGCCGAATGCGGCGGCGTCCTTGTCGACACTTTGCCTGTTGGACTTCACCGAAGGCAGCAAGGCCGTGCGCGACGTGCAGGTTGAGGCCCGGCGGCTTTGGCTGGCTGTCGACAACCTCGTGGTCAGTTGGGTGCCGGGCGAGGATGGCTCAGAGAAGGCGCTCATGGCCCCGGCGGAAGTGACGACCCTGCTCTTGGCCGATGGCTACGCCGTGGCGGGCCTGCGCGATGGCTCGGTCGTGCGATGGTCTGCGAGCGATCCGTTGGCGATGGAAACCGTCCGCACCGCGACGGGCACGATCGTCCGATCGCTCGCGTGGCTCAGCGGTGGCGGCATCCCGCGCCTGTTGATCGGTGACGGTCGGCCGCACTTGGATATGCTTGTACTCGGCGACAGCTATCACGGTGAATACCGCTGTCTGCATGAGTTGCGTTGGGGGTTTGCCGCCGAGGATCTGATCGTCGGCGTTAATGACCGGCGCGATCACATGTTCTTCTGGAATGCGGACGAGCCGGAGTCGCCCAGCGTGGGGATTGGCGTTCGTCGGATGACGGGGCGTTCGATCCAGGACTTGGCGCTGTTGGGGGCGTGAACGCCAAACGGCAAGCCCGATCGTGCGAGGCGGGGGGGTGTGGCAGGGGGTCGGCGGGGATAAGAGAAGCACGGCGCGGGGCGGGCAGCCTCTCACTG
>CAYYPB010000271.1:0-4595 GCA_964473405.1 uncultured Planctomycetaceae bacterium | reverse complement strand
CGCTGCCGGGCACGAGCTGCCAGCTCAACGTGCCACGTGCGGGCGTGCCTTCACGAGCGCGGTTGCTCGGGAGACGTCCGCATTGAAGGTCGGGGCGAGCGCGAACCTCTCGAGGTCGATGACCCCGGGCGCTATAACGAGGAAGAGCTTTTCCAGCTCTATCGGCGCGTCGAGTTGATGGGCGCGATCTCGGCACCGAAGCACGCATTCGTTCCCAAGGGCATGATGATCACGCCGGAGTTGCTCTCGGAGTTTCCCGGTCGGCGTGTGGCGATCAAGATCGTCTCGCCGGATATCGTCCACAAGTCGGACGCCGACGGCATCGTGTTCGTCGAGAAGAGCGTCGAGGCAGTCTCTCGAGCGGCCGAGGGCCTGATGGCCAGGTTGGCAGCGGATCAAACCGCGGCGATCAAGGGCGTTCTGATCGTCGAGTTTGTCGAGCAGGCCGCGTCCGGCTTCGGCAAGGAGCTCTTCGTCGGCATCCGATCCACGCGGGAGTTCGGGCCCGTCATCGCCGCGGGCCTGGGGGGCGTGGACACGGAGTATCTCGTCTCCAAGCTTCGGCCCGGCATCGCCGTCGCCAAGGCGCTGGCGCTCGATACCTCGGCCGAGCAGTTCTTCGCGTTATTCAAACAGACGGTTGCCTACGACACGCTGGCAGGTCGGGCACGGGGCCACGAGCGAATCGTCTCGGACGGTGAGTTGCTTCGCTGCTTCCGGGCGTTCATCGCGATTGCCCGACGGTTCTGTGTCGAACGCGGCCGGACCGAGCCGATGATCCAAGAGTTGGAAGTCAATCCGTTCGCGTTTCGTCGAGAGACGATGGTGCCGCTCGATGGCCGGGGCAGGCTCGGCAAACCCACGACGTCCGCCAAGCCGCGACCGGTGGAGAAGCTCGATGCCTTGCTGACGCCGAGGTCCATCGCCGTGCTGGGCGTTTCGGCGACCCGTTCCAACTTCGGCCGCATCATTCTCAACAACATCCGGAACTGCGGTTTTCCGCAGGATCGACTGTTCGTCATCAAGGATCAGCCCGAGCCCATCGATGGCGTGCGGTGTGTGTCCAGCATCTCGGCGCTGCCGGAGAAGATAGACTTGCTCATCTTGGCCGTCGCGGCGGGGGATGTGGCCCAACTCGCCAACGAGGTGATCGACAGCGGCAAGGTCGAGTCCGTCATCATTATCCCCGGCGGTATGGGTGAAACCCAGGGCAGCCAGGACGTCCCGGCGGAACTGAGAAAGGCGATCGCGGCGGCGCGAGATCGCGATGGCGGTGGACCGGTTTTCCTCGGCGGCAACTGCATGGGGGTCCGATCTCGCCCCGGTCGATACGACACGTTCTTCATCCCCGAGGCGAAGCTCAATCCGTTGCGCGACGCGCCGGTGCATCGGGCGGCGCTGATTTCCCAGAGCGGGGCGTTCATCATCACACGTCTGAGCAATTGGGAGTCGCTCAATCCGGCCTTCGCCATTTCCATCGGGAATCAGACGGACCTTACGGCGTCCGACCTGCTGCGGCAGATGGGGGCCCGAGACGATGTGAATGCCATCGGCGTCTATGTCGAGGGGTTCAACGATCTCGACGGTGTTGCCTTCGCCGAGGCGGTTCGTCACGCCGCGGCTGCCGGCAAGACGGTCGTGTTCTACAAGGCGGGGCGGACGTCGGCGGGCCGCTCGGCCACGGCGGGGCACACGGCTTCGATCGCCGGCGACTACGACGTTTGCCGGGCGGTCGTGGAAAGTGCCGGCGCTATCGTCGCTGAGACCTTCAAGGAGTTTGAACAGATCATGGAGTTGGCCACGCAGCTCCACACGAAGAAAGTGGGCGGCCGGCGGATCGGCGTCATCAGCAATGCCGGCTTCGAGACGGTGGGGATGGCGGACGCGATCCTCGGCCCAGGCTATCAGGTAGAGATGGCCGAGCTGTCGGATGCGACGAAGGCGAGGATCGAAAAGACGTTGGCAGAACATCGGGTCGACGCGCTGGTCAACGTGGGCAATCCGCTGGACCTGACGCCGATGGCGGGCGACGCGGCCTATGGAAGCTGCGTCCAGGCGATGTTGGATGACGAGAACGTGGATGCAGTCGTCGCCTCGGTGGTCCCGCTGACGCCGGAGATGCAAACGTCGCCTGAGGAGATTCGCGAGCCGGGTTCGATTGCGCATCGCTTGCCGGCGGTCTTCGAGAAAGCGTCCAAGCCTTTGGTCGCGGTCGTGGACTGTGGCGCTCCGTTCGATGATCTGGCTCGGACGCTTCGCAAGGCGGGCGTGCCGATCTTTCCGTCGAGCGACCAGGCTATTCGTTCGCTGGGCCGCTACGTTTGCCATCGGACGGCCGCCGCCGACCAGACTGTCTCTCGGGAGGAGGCAGGTATCGCACTGCCGGAGCGATCTGCCAGCGAACCCGCTTCGAGCGACCGTGGGCTCGAAGTCGTGCGGAGTTGATTCGGAATCTGTGGAGCACGGGCCAGATTGCTGCTGGTGTGACAACGGTCCTTTCCTGCGAAAGAGCCGCGGGCCTTGCCGCTCGCGGATTAGCTTCTGAGGCCGAACGAGGTCGGATGCGGTCTGTTTGGCCGCGACCCAACGGGCGGTGCTAGCGGTTCCGCAATAGCGATCCCCGTTGGGTCGCGGCTAAACGATTCGTTCAACGGTGCGCAGTTCTACTCGGGGAGGGTGTCCGCCGCGCCTTCGGCGTCTTCGGACGGGATGCCGGCGAAGAACGCGGTCATGCCGGCGGGTTCGGCGACGGCACGTAGCAGCGGGTTGTCGGCCAGGAAGCGGCCGCGAATCACCGGACGCCAGCCGAAGTTCAGCCGAGGATCGGGCAGAAGCCAGACGGTCTGGATCGGCGAGCTCAGGACATCGCCCAGGACACGCCAAGGATGGGCCGTCGCCAAACGCTGTGTGTCGGGGCTCGCCTCCACCGTGGCCGGTAGCGGAACGAGCAGACCGTTGCCGTGCGTGAGATCGACGGCGGAGATTGCCGAGCGTCTCCACATAGCGACGGGCGTCTCCAGGTCGTCCGCAGGACGGGCCGTCGTCTCGCCAGTGTCCATCTCGACAGGGCCGAGGCGTTCCGTCCCTACTTCCGCGTCGGCGTCGATCATCGGCCAAGGCGGGCCGACAAAGGCCAGGGCGGTTGGCGCCGCCTCTTCGCTCAGCATGCCATCGGTGGTTCGCCGGTTGTTCCGATCATCGTCGGCGGCGAAGACGGTCGGCTCGGGGCCTTGCCAGATCAACTTGGAGGCCTCGTCCATCACGCGCGCGACGGCCGTGGCAAAAGGCAGGACGGCCTGCGACGTTTCAGTGGCGTCCTCCGTCGACTCGTCGACGACCTCGGCCGCTGCATCGTCCGCCACTGCGCCCTCATCTGTCGTCGCGACCTCCTCGGGCGTTGCGTCATCTTCGATTATCGCGACATCGTCTGGCGCGGTCTCGTCCTCGACGGCGGCCTCCATGTCGAAAGTCGGCGGGGCGTCCGCAATCGCGACGAGGGTCTCATCATCGTCGATCGTCTCCGCGGTCGCGACGCTCGGCGACGACTCGGCATCCTGCAAGTCGCCGGCTTCGTCCAACTCGGCGAGCGGCTCCGCGACGATCTGGAGCGCGTACGAATGCGCGAGGCCCAGGTTGCCGGCGCGGTCCGTGGCTTCCACGCGGAAGGTGATCTCGTGTTCGAGCACTTCCGGCGGGACGATGAAGTTGATCGAACCGGCGTCAGACAACTGTCGCTGAATCTCGATGGGGCCGCGATCCTCCGCGGAGAAATCGACGAGCATGACAATGCGAACCGGGAACTCGACGAGATGGTAGTCCGTCGCTCGCCAAGAGATCGTGATCGCGTCACCGACGTTGTACCAACTCTGCTCAGGTTCGATGGTCACTTCGACTTCCGGCTTGAGCGTGTCCACGTGATAGACGCGCTCCGGTGTGGCAAGCACATGCTGCGCCGCCTCCTGGCCGGGGCCGATGAAGCGGATGCCATAGTCGCCGTCCTCACTGGCTTCGAAGGGGAAGTAGCTCTGCCCGCGTCCGAAGTAGCCGGCCTTGTTCCAATGGAACCCCTGGTTGTCGGTCCAATGAACCGCGACGCGCGGGATTTCCTCGAGCGTGTAATGCTCAGGGCATCGGATCATGACGATGTTGCTGCGCGTGAAGAAGTGCGGCGGGTCGTTCGCCATGACACGCGGCTCGGGTTCGAGCGGCTTGGCCGGCCGCACATACTCCGGCTGGTCGTAGGCCCAACCCGGATACCGATTGGGTGGGTCGAACGGGGCGTCTCGATCGGCGACGGGCGTGCGGTCTTTGACGCGGAACGGCTCGGGCCGTTCGTTGTTGCACGCGGCGGCGAAGAGGGTCAGACCGATCAGAACGGTGAGGGTTGTCCGGGGGTGTGGCAACATGGCTAGCATCCTTGCGTGACCGTTTGTGTGTGATGGGTCGACTATACACATGATTCTATCGGACGCAACGCCCGAGGCCCTGCGTCATTGAGGGCGGGTCGGAGGCCGACATCGGCCCGGCCCGGCGCCCCGCCAACGGGACCACCCCCCTCTTCGTCCGGAGGCATTGCGGCGCAGGAGAGTCACAGA
>CAYYPB010000270.1:0-4607 GCA_964473405.1 uncultured Planctomycetaceae bacterium | reverse complement strand
GCCGCCCGTCGCCCGCGCCGTCCTCTTCGTCATCCTCGCCTTCTTCGTCCTCACCCTCGTCATCGGCGTCTTCATCATCTTCGTCTTCGTCGCCGTCTTCATCTTCGTCGTCGCCGTCATCCTCATCGTCGTCGCCGTCATCTTCGTCTTCGTCTTCGTAGTCCTCGTCGTCTTCCTCTTCGTAGTCGTCCTCTTCGTCGTCTACTTCCTCGTCATCAACTTCGTCATCGGCGAACTCGTCGATGTCGATATCGATGTCAATGTCCTCAACCTCTTCGTTCTCCGCCGAGATCGCCATCGCTGTAAAGTCTTCACTGGGCGGCTTGATCCCGATCACGACGTAGTCCGTCCGAGGATCGACTTCATCGACCACGATGCCGCCCCAACGCTCGATGAGCGACTTGACTTTCTCTCGTCCGCGGATGTCGGCGATGCCGTCGAAATCGACATCAAACTCGCCGACGACGCAGAACCGCTGCTTCTTGGCACGAATCCGGCTGAGGACCAGGTTGCCCACGCCGTCGCCCTTGAGGATCGGATCGTCCGGGGACGGCGGAGAGACCACGCGACATTCCGACGTGCGATCCCCAACGTTGACGACTTCGATGCTGGCCTTGCCGCGGCCCGACTCGCTGACGCGCTCGTCGCCCGAATAGACGCTGAAGGTCATCCCCAACGCCACGTTGTCCCGCGCGCCGAGATCGACATAGACCAACGCATTGGCCGGCAGCGAGTCCAGCACCTTGCCGACGGGCTTGCGGGCCACGGCCAGCGGATGGGTGTCCAGGGCCGCAGCCGGCGCTTTGAGGTCCGCCAAGGCGACGCGCTGGCTCTCGAGCATCGCGTTCTGCTCTCGCATGGTGTCGCCCACTTGTCTCATCCGGTTGTTGTGTGCGAGCTGGGCGGAACTCAACTCGTCCCGCGTGTCGGACACCTTGCGATTCAATGCAGCCAGATCGCCGGAGGATCGCTCCTGAAAGTCGCTCTTTGCCTTGGCGAGTTCATCCACACGGGCATTAAGCTTGTCGAGTTCACCGTCAAAGCTGGCCTTGTACTGCTTGTTCGCCGCCAGCGCGCCTTCGAGCGCGGTCTCCGCCTTCTCCCGAGCGTTCTCGGCCTGTTGGCGAAGGCTCTTCTCACTGGCGAACATGTCGTGCAGATTTCGGATGATGCCGACGGCCCCGTGAGCGGCGGACAGCTTGTCCCTATCCGTCACAGCCTTCTTGTCGAGCAGCTCCGTCAGCGCGGCATCCATCTTCGTCGCCGCAACGGTCGGGGAATCTTCCTGGTTCCCGCTGAGCCGCCCGGTGAGCATCTTGACGCCCTTGTTCATCTCGCCGACGAGCGTCTTGTTGCCCGACGCGCCCGGGAACATCCGTCGGGCAGCCGACTCATCGCCGCCGCGGACGAGCTTCGTCTTGGCCGCGACCGCTGAGTTTGCGTCGTTGCGCAGTCGCTCCTGCATGGTGACCAACCAAATCAAGACGCCAAGCAGCAGAACCGCCACGACGATCGAGACAACCATCCCGATTGTTGTTGCGTTTGAACCGCCACGCTGAGGTGCGACTCCAGCCATGGGATACTCCTCACAGAGATTGTTCGCCGGCGAACCGGTCTTACGGATGCCGTTCAGCCCCCCACTGCGTGCTGAACCGTAATCTGATGCGCTAAGAGCGCGTCATGCCGGGTGGGTCCGGTACGGACATTCCGTACCGACATTGCAGGGCATGGTGCTACACCCAAGTATCCGCGAGTGAGACGGGAATGTCAACGCCTAGCCCTCCGGGCCGCGCGATTCCGGGCCTGCACCGTAGCGTCCGCAAACAGAGGCCGATCCACCCCCCTATCCACCACCTTACCGGGCATCGCCCGAACAAACCGCCCCCCCGGCGTTGACAGCCCTCGCCGGGCCGTGCAAAACACACCGCAAAGGCGACGAATGACACGAAAAACACTCTATCTCATCGACGGGCACGCACAGATCTACCGGGCATACTACGCCCCTTTCGGGAACCTCACGTCCCCGGCGGGCGAGCCCACCCGGGCGGTCCACGTCTTCACGCGAATGCTCCTCAACATCCTCCGCGACCGCCGACCCGACTACCTGGCGATGACGATGGACGTCAGCGACAAGACCGTCTTTCGCGTGGAGATCGATCCCACATACAAAGCCAACCGCGACGCACCGCCCGAAGACCTGCCGCCCCAGATGGATCGGATCGTCGAGATCCTCCGGGCGATGGGCGTGCCGATCCTCCGCAAGCCCGGCTTCGAGGCGGACGACATTCTCGCGACGCTCTGCGGACGCTACGCAGAAGACGACCTCGACATCGTCCTCGTCAGCAAAGACAAGGACTTGGATCAACTCCTCACGGCCCGCGTCCGGATGTACGACCCCGGCAAGGACATCGACATCGACGCGGACGCCATGCGCGAAGCCAAGGGATTCGGCCCCGAGCAGGCCGTCGAAGCCCAGATGCTCATGGGCGACAGCACCGACAACGTCAAGGGTGCGACGGGAGTGGGGCCGAAGAAGGCCGCGCAACTGCTGCAGAAGTACGGCACGGTAGCCGAGATCATCGCTCATGCCGACGAGCTGACGCCGAAACTTCGCGAGAACATCCTGGCGTTTGCCGAGCGAATGGAGACCGTTCGCGAGCTCGTCACGCTGCGGCAGGATGTCGATATCGAGTTGGACCTGGCGCAGGCCGACACCGCGCGGTTCGAGCCCGCTGCCGCCGCGCCAATCCTCGAACAACTCGGGTTGAAGCGGCTGCTGGAGCGCGTCGCAGCGCCGGCCGATGCGCAGGCACCACCGCAAGAAGCGGAGCCGCCCCCTCCCGCCGGCGGTACGCTGTTTGACCAAGCTCCCGAATCCACCGTCGGCTACGAACTCGTGGACACCGAGAAGGCCCTGGTCGAGTTGGCCGCGAAGCTCGCCCAAACAACGTCGTTCGCATTCGACACCGAGACCACCAGCCTCGTCGCGGCGACCGCCGATCTCGTCGGCCTCAGCGTTTCGTTCGAACCTGACACGGGCTTCTATGTGCCGGTTCGCGGCGTCGGCAAGACTGTCAGCGAAGACGCCCTGCGCAAGCATCTCGGGCCGATCCTGGCTGACGAACGCATCGCCAAGTGTGGGCAGAATCTCAAATACGACGTGGTCGTGCTCAAGACGATCGGCCTCGATGTCCGCGGCATCGACTTCGACACGATGGTCGCCAGTTTTGTTCTCGAACCGACCCGACGCTCGCACGGCCTCGATGCCCTGGCGCTCGATCTGCTGCACTTCCGGAAGATCCCAACGTCCGACCTGATCGGCAAGGGCAGAAAACAGGTAACGTTCGACACGATCGATACGCAACGCACGTGCCAATACGCCTGTGAGGACAGTGACGTGACCTGGCGACTGCGACGGCTGCTCGACGATCAACTCACCGACCCGCAGCTTCGCTCGCTGTTTGTCGATCTGGAGATGCCGCTCGTCGAGGTGCTGGCCGACATGGAGCATACGGGCGTCGCCATCGACACCGAGCTGCTCGCCGGGCTCAGTGGCCAGATGGCCGATCGACTCGCGCAACTCGAAACCGACATCCACGCCGCGGCGGGCAGACCCTTCAACATCAACTCCACGCGACAACTCGGCGAGATCCTCTTCGACCAACTTGGCCTTCGCGTCGTCCGGCGAACCAAGACCACGCGTTCCACAGATGCCGAGGTGCTGACGACCCTGGCCGGCGAGTCGGACCATCCGATCCCCGACCTCGTCCTCCAACATCGCGAGTTGGCCAAGCTCAAGGGAACCTATGTCGACACGCTGCCCGAGTTGGTCAGCGATAAGACCGGCCGCATTCACCCCAGCTTCCACCAGACAGGCACGGTCACCGGCAGGCTCTCGTGCAGTGACCCCAACCTCCAGAACATCCCGATCCGAACGCCGCTGGGGGCGAGGATACGTCGTGCCTTCGTGCCTGGCATCGACGGCGGTGTTCTCATCAAGGCCGACTACTCCCAGATCGAACTGCGCGTTCTCGCCCATCTCAGCGGCGACGCGGCCCTATCGCGGGCATTCCACGAGGACCGGGACATCCACGCCTTCGTCGCGGCACAGCTCGCCGATGTCCCCATCGAAGAAGTCACCAAGGATCAGCGATCCCACGCCAAGACCGTCAACTTCGGCATTGTTTATGGCCAATCGGCCTTCGGCCTCGCCCGGCAGACCGGCATGTCGATGGGCGACGCCAAGGGGTTTATCGAGCGCTACTTCGAGCGGTATCCTCAGATACGAGGTTTCCTCGACAGTTGCGTCCAGCACGCCAAGCGACACGGCTATGTCAAGACGATGCTGGGCCGCCGCCGCGTCATCCAGGACATCAACTCGCGCAACCAAAACGCCAGAAGCGCCGCCGAACGCTTCGCCGCCAACACCGTCATCCAAGGCAGCGCCGCCGACCTCATCAAGCGGGCGATGGTCAACCTCCACCGGCGCATCCTCCGCGAGCAACGTCCGCTCAAGATGCTCATCCAGGTCCATGACGAACTCGTCTTCGAAACCCCGGCGGCCACCGCGGCCGAAGAGGCGGCCGTCGTCGTGGAAGAAATGTCAA
>CAYYPB010000269.1:0-4608 GCA_964473405.1 uncultured Planctomycetaceae bacterium | reverse complement strand
GATGCCGATCGTCGTGTGCCGGACAGCGGCACGACCAGCCTAATCCATTGCGTTTCGGACCAAAGTCCGTTAGCTTGTCGAGCAGTTTCGAGATAGGGGATTGCATCAGGTTCCTTTCGCATCGCCCGCGACGCCATCGCGGGCGTTTTTTATGCGCGTCTAGATTCCATCTTGATCGCATTCGGCCTCGGCCGCGTCGATGTCGCGTTGGCGGTCAGGGCGCTTGCGGGACGTGGGTTGACGAGGCTCGCTCAGGATGTCGAAGAATCTTTGCATCGATTCGACGGAAGTACAGAGCGTCCCACCGATTTGGATCGTTTCTAGGCGGACGCCTTTGCAGCCGCGACTTGCCCAGCGGTAGAGCGTCGCGACGTGGGGTCGGCTTCCCTTCCGCCGGCGCGGAAGGCGTTTTGCGGCTTCGGTCAGTGATAGGATATTTTCGTTGGCAACGTCGATCGGCATGGCGAATCCTCATAACGTAGTGCGTTTCGTTGTGAGGGTGCGCCTATTGTCGCCGCTTGTCGGTCGGCACTAGTACCGACCACGGGCCTACCGTGGACTAGTCCACTCGGGTAAGCCGTATCCGTTGGGTGTGGAGCGTTGGCAATTAGTGAGGAGTCCGCGCCTCTTCAGCGACGCGAGAGCCCGCTTGCCGTCGCCGGTCGTGCGGCCCAAGGCCTTCGAAAGAAGCGGCCCAGTCGTCAGCCGCTGGCCATGTTCGCGCAACGCTTGGATGATGCACTGCTCAGTATTGCTTAGGTCCGCGACAGGCTGATGCGAGTCCCTTCTCTCTCGGAGTTGAATCTCTTGCAGATATATCGCGACATACGGAAACGCCATCGATTCGATGTACTCTGGCCTCCAGCCGTATTCCCGGGACAACCTGTCGAGGATTGTACTTCGCCAGTCGCCGCCTATGCTCAGTTCGCTCGCGAGTTGTAGGGTTTCCGGAACGGATTCACACAGGTGTGAAAAAAGCCTTTGCAGTGTCGGGGACAGATCGCCAGGCACAGGCTTCGAACTACTCGACATGATCGCATCATCCTTTCGTCGGGTCGCCGCCCGAACACCCTGCCGGATGATGCCGCAACAGGATGTCGGGCCGCGCTTGGCGGGGATCAGCCGCCTTCCCGATATAGTGACTATCCTACGCGACTATCCCACGGCCGCCATAATTTCTATCGCCTTCGATTGATCGACTTCAGCATATAGCTCGGTAATCGCCGCACTGCGATGGCCTAACACCACGCGAGCCGCTTCCAGGCCGTATTCCTTGCGTAATCGTGTGGCCGCACTGTGCCGCAGTTGGTGTGGATGCCAACGATGATCGCGCTTCCACGTTGTGAGTTGTTCGGTCGTCAAACCGTCGGGTGGCGGGAATGCCTTGGCGCATCCTCGGTCGATGGCACGTCGATACGTGTCGGTCGCGTACCGGTCGCGGGGCCTACGCTTCGCGCCGCGTTTGCGGTTCGTGCCGGGTCGGTTTCCGCACGAGAGGGGTGTCTTGCGTTGGCGATGCCGATCCCGACGTCGCTCGGTTTCGGATTCGCGTGGGGAGAACAGGTAATCGCCTAGATCGGCCTTCAGCAGGGGACGGATGATCGCTTGGGCGCGAGGGCCTAGGCAGATTGTCTTGCCGTGGCCGTGATGTTCCGTTTTGTGTGTCGCCGGGACGTAGGTCCACACTTTGCCACTCGTATCCAGGTCGCAGCCTCGCATGATAACCAGTTCGGCGGAACGCATGCCGGTGAGGCGTTGCAGTTGGATCATCGCCGCGACGGTCGGCGAGACGTGCGGCAGGGTCGCATCCACCACGGCATCGGCCACGGGTCGGACGGGCTCGGGCTCGCGGGCATCGCATCGGCCTTTGCGGAGTCCGGCGACGGCTTGTAGGCCGTGGTACACGTCCGGCGGGACCAGATCATGCGAGACGGCCCACTTGAACATTCGACGGATGCGGTCTACTTGCCGGTTGACGTGGGTTCGCGCCCAGCCGAGTTCAATCATCTTCAGGCGGACCGCTCGCAGAGCCGTGGGTTTGAATGCGCTTGCCGCCGTGCGGCCGTAGAGCCGCCGCATCGGTCGCAGGGCGTAGCGGATGTTTTCCGTCTCGCCGGTGGATTCGCCGGCCTTGCGGTAGTACCGCTTGGCGAAGCGGAAGTATCGCGCGATCAGTTCGGTGACGGTTAGATCATCGACGTCATGCTCGCCGGTAAGCTGCCGATCCGCCGCCAGCCACTCAGCTATCAGCCGGTCATACTCTCGGCGACTGCCGGCGGTACGCCATCGGCCGAGGTAGAAGTCGTGGCCGTTCAACGTGACGAGGGCTTGGCCGGACGGCCTGTGCCGGCGGTAGGACGGGACGCGAGGATGTAGGGTTTTCGGCATCGTGCAGGCTCCTCTGGCAACGTCAATCCGGTAATTACCGGCTTGCGACGGGCCTTTGAGCCGCACTGTCCGACGTGAACAGGTACGCTAAACCAAGCGTTCGGCATGACTTATGAAACGGGTGAATGACGGGATTCGAACCCGCGACCCCTAGGATCACAACCTAGTGCTCTAACCAGCTGAGCTACACTCACCATCGGTCCGCGTCGGCATCGCTGCTCGATCTTGCCACAGGGGCTCCACGTCGGATCAGTCGCACTAGATTATCGCTCGTGGCGTTTCGTTTCAAGTCGGATTCTGCCCGTGCGGATGGCGTGGCCAATATCGCCGACTGTGGCCGCTTGGCAGGCCGCCTGGGGCGGCTGCGTGCCTGTCGCGAGGCTGCTCTGTGACCGTTCTTATCAGCCGTCCGCTTCGAGCCAAGCGTCAAGTCCGTCCGTCGGGTGGACGATGAAATCGGGTCGGGAGCCGATGGGCGTGGGTCTTGCGCCGTTGCGTGCCGACGACACGGGCTAGTGTGCGTGAGGGGGCTTTGTGCAGGCGATTCTAGGGCAACTGCGTCGCGGACTGTTCGGGTTGCAGTTCCGCACGACCATCCTGCTGACGCTCGTGGTTCTCGCGGCCGCGGGTCTGACGGGCGCTTCCTATCTGCGGCTTTCATCTCGCGTGGTTCTGGAGCAATCGAAACGCCAAGCTCGGGACATGGCCAAGGCATTGGCCAAGGCCGCCGCCGAGGCGATCGAACGGCGCGATCGCGAGCAGTTGCTGACGATTGCCGAGGCGATCGTTCCCGAGAGTGATCTGAGCTACCTCCTTTTTACGGATATGGCCGGTAAGCTTCTAGCCTCTCAGCAGCGAGGTGCCGGCAACATCACACACCTAATGCTCGAGGATGTGCATCAGGTTTCCGTCCATCCGATCAACCGCCCACAACTGTCGTTTCAGGGTAACATGGGCCCGCGAATCGATGTGGTCTATCCCGTCGAAGCCACGACTCTCAGCGCAGCCGGCAGCATGGGGCCTCGCCCCATTGTCGGATACGTTCGGTTGGGCTTGAGCCTCGAAGCGCCGACCGGCGGACTGGCCGCCCTGACGCATAACGTCATCGGGCTCGCGCTCGGCATCACGCTCTTGATGGTGCCGGTCGGGTATGAGGTCGTGCGGAATCTCGTGGGGCCGTTGCGCCAGATCGCAGACGCCGCTCGGGCTTTCTCGGGGGGCAAGCTGGATGCCAGGGTTCCGCTGGGGCGTCGCGACGAGATCGGCGAGTTGGCGGGCGCTTTCAACAGCATGGCCGACAACCTAGCCGACTCGCACAATCGACTCATCAAGCTCAACGCCGAACTCGAGGACCGCGTGCTTCGGCGTACGCAGGAACTTCAGGGAGCCAACAAGAAGTTGCAGGAGATGGCGTCGCGCGACTCGTTGACGGGCCTCTACAACCGCCGCCACTTCGGCGAGTTGCTCGACCGACTCTTCGCGGAATCGTCACGCTATCAGACCGATCTGACGTGCATGATGATCGATCTGGACAACTTCAAGCGCGTCAATGACTCGCTCGGCCATCACGCGGGCGACGAGTTGCTGAAGCGGACGGCGGAGGTCTTGCTCGGTTGCATTCGCGAGTCTGACATCGCCGTGCGCTATGGTGGAGACGAGTTCATCGTGCTTCTGCCACGGACCTCGCCTGACGAGGCCCGTGCATCGGCGAAGCGCATCCTCGATCAGTTCAGAAAGGTACTCACAGATCACATGCCGGAAGCCAGCATCGTGTCGCTGAGCATCGGATTGGCCAGTCGCGAAGAAGACCGCCCGCCGCAGCCGATGGACCTCGTGCAGCTTGCGGACGAGGCGCTCTATCTCGCCAAGGCGGGTGGCAAGAACAGAATCACGGTTGTCCGGGCCGTCGAAACCGGGGCGCACAGGATCACGCCGACGTAGGCCGGATCGCATCCCCAGGACAATCCGGATGGCATCAATCGCCAGGGCTCTCAGCAGGGCAATCGCAAGGCGAGACACGCCGCATGAATCGCGTCTCGGCCAGAGCCACCGCCCACAGCGAAACACTCCGAACGAAGGGCCACAAGCTCGACGAAATGTGGCCGAGGGACGCTGCCCCCGTTCTTTCGATTGCTCGGGGCGGGGCGGGATGGGGGAGGCGAAGCTTGACTCTCTCGCAGAAACCCCGTTTTCGGCGAAATCACTCCCTCTGGCGCTATC
>CAYYPB010000268.1:0-4626 GCA_964473405.1 uncultured Planctomycetaceae bacterium | reverse complement strand
ATCGGTTCTCTTCGAAAACCCCTGCTGCGCAACGATTCTTCGTGCGCTGGCCCTGAATCCGTCCCTCACCCCCGGAAGGGATGGGGCACCCGGCACCGAACAGCAAGCCCGCTCCGCGTTTCTAGTGACTCTCAAACAAGTTCCCCAGCCCGCCGAGGACTGAGCCTTCGCCTTTGCCCTTGCCTGCGCTGAAGGTGCCGGCGATGCGGCCTGCCAGGCGTGAGAACGGGAGCGATTGGAGCCAGACTGTGCCGGGGCCGGTGAGCGAGGCGAGGAAGATGCCCTCGCCGCCGAAGAGTGACGTCTTGATGCCGCCGGCGCGCGTGATGTCGTAGTTCACGGACGGCTGAAACGCGACGAGGCAGCCGGTGTCGACGCGCAGATGCTCACCCGCCGCGAGCTCGCGCCGCATGATCGTGCCGCCGGCGTGGACGAAGGCGATGCCGTCGCCCTTGATGCGCTGGAGGATGAACCCCTCACCGCCGAAGAGGCCGACACCGATCTTCTTCTGAAAGGCGATGTCGATCTGCACGCCGCGCGCGGCACAGAGAAACGCGCTCTTCTGGCAGAGGACTTCGCCGCCCAACTCGTCCACATGCATGGGGATGATCTTGCCTGGGTACGGCGAGGCGAACGCCACCTGCTCGCGTTGTTGGCTCATCGCGCCGAACGTCGTCAGGAAGAGCGACTCGCCGGTGACCATGCGTTTGCCGGCATCGAACAGCTTGCCGAGCATGCCCTGCTGCTTCGACGGATCGCCGAAGACCGTCTCCATCTGAATGCCGTCGGTCATGTAGAGCATCGCCCCGGCCTCGGCGACGACGACTTCGTCCGGATCGAGCGTGACCTCCACGAATTGCATGTCGTCGCCGAAGATCTCGTAGTCGATCTCGTCGGCCACGCGGGCTCTCGGCGTCGGCGGCGGGGACGCTCCGCCGCGCATACCACCCACGACCGAGGCCACATGTCGGGCCTTGGTCCAGGTCGGCGTGGTGGGACCGAAGATCATGGCGTCCGTCCCGCCGGCATCCGGCAGCGCGGCGATCAGCTCGTCCCGACTCATCGGCCCGACCGGCTGGCCTTCCTTGGCGTAGTACCATCCCATTTCATTGGACATGTTGTATTCCTCTGATTCTCGGGGGCAAGGCCCCTTGGTTATCTGCAAAGCGGCGTAAGAAGACCTGAGGCCGCTCGTTCCCATTCCTAGTCCAACGGCCAGCGAGCTACTCCGTTGCGGCAGTCTAACGCATAGAGCCCGGCGAGGCCCGCCGTGTGGGCCCGACGCGAAAGCCGATGCCGGTCGTCAGCATGACCTTGCGGCGGACGCTCGTTTGGAGGACGGCCCCGAACGGCCGTACGATGAGGAACATGACGACCGCACTACGAGCCACTGGCCTCATCCTCCTCGCGATGTCGACCGCTTCGCCGGCAACGAGCGTCAACCAAATCTCGAAGGACCACGCCGTCTTCGTCGAGGCGGTGGACGGAGACGTGCCGACCATCACGGTCGACCACCGGCTCGGCACCGACCCGGACTACATTCACATCTACGGGCCCGACGGAAAGCTCCAGACGAGGGCGGAGATTCCCGCCAGTGCGACCGATCAAGTCACCTCGAACTCGGGCAGCGGTGCCTACAAGATCCTGCCCGTCAACTATGCCTACATTCACGACTACTCGATCCCCGGTTCTCGGCGGATGGTCGTCGAGCCGTTCGACCACGAGGAATTGCTCCGCGTCACCAGCATCGCCGATCTCTACTTCAACGCGCCGGGAAAGCCCGCGGCTTTTCTGGATAACGCCTCGGCGCTGCCATGTTAGATGCTTGGAGCGGATTATGACCCTTGCTGAGTTGATCGACCAGCCCCGCGTGGAACTGGCCCATCTGCCGACGCCGATCACCGCCGTCTCTTTTGGATGGGGCGATGTGCGGCTCTACCTCAAACGTGACGACCTCACCGGCACCGGGCTGTCGGGCAACAAGATTCGCAAGCTGGAGTACTTGATCGCAAACGCCAAGGCCCAGGGCCGCGACACGCTCGTCACTTGCGGCGGCGTGCAATCCAACCACACGCGGGCCACGGCCGTCGCCGCCGCCATGACCGGCATGCGATCGGTCCTCGTCCTCTCGGGCGACGAGCCGCAAGCGCTCGATGGCAACTTGCTGCTCAGTCGCATGGTCGGCGCCGAGGTGTGCATCGTTCCGGCCATGGAGGGAGAAGAGCGACACGCGCGAATGCTCGACATCGCTCGAGAACTCGAATCAGCCGGGCGCAAACCGTACGTCATGCCATCGGGCGGGTCAGATGAGCTTGGCGCACTCGGCTACGTCCGGGCGATGCACGAGATCGGCCAGCAGCTCGAGGCGGACCCTCGCGGCATCGGCTGCATCGTTCATGCCTGCGGCAGCGGCGGAACCTACGTCGGTTCGTTCATCGGCTGCCGCCTGGCCGGCGTGAAGCCTCGCCATGTGGCGGCCGTCGTCGAAGGAGATATTCCCGGCTGGCGTAGCACGTTGCTGGACTACATCGCCCGCACGGCCAAGCGATGGGAGGTTGACGTGTCGGCCCGCGCCGATGACATCGAACTCCTCGAAGCCGCCGGGCTCGGTTACGCGATCAACACCGACGAGGAGATCGAGTTCATCGTCCACTTCGCGCGACAGACAGGCATCCTGCTCGACCCGGTCTACACCGGCAAGGCGCTCTACGCGCTAGATCGCGCGATCCGCAACGGCACGTTCCAGCCGAACGGAAACGTCCTCTTCGTCCACACCGGCGGCGCGTTCGCCCTGTTTCCGAATCGTCACCGACTGGGTGCGGCGATGGCCTGACCGGGTTTCGCCCCGGAGGGACGACGGCAAGTAGCCACGGGTGCAGCGCAGCGGAACCCGTGGATTCCGGCGTGAACACGCACGTTCCGCCCCGGAGGGGCGGCGGAGGGACGCGCGGGTGACACCATGTGCAGAGCCGATCGGGCGAGTTCAGGGCGTTTGGCATCCGCCGCCCCTGCCGGGGCGGATTCGCTTGGGGCCGGCGATACCACGGGTTCCGCTGCGCTGCACCCGTGGCTACTGCCCGTGACCCCTTCGAGGCCGGTTTGCCCGTGTGAGCGGAGTTGCGCAGATACAGCTGTCCATGCCTGAAAGCCGACGACTGAAGGCTGACGGCTTATGGCTTTCGGTTTTTTGGTCTTGGGCTACTCCGGCTCCCCAGCATCCGTCACCAACTCCTCATCCATCTCGTAATCGTCCTCGATCGGATCGGGATCGAGGCCGCCGAGTTCGATGAGGCGGTTGTGGGCCTGGGCGCCCCAGGTCGTGGTGGGGTACTTGTCGGCAATCCAACGATAGTAGTAGATCGCCGAACTGGAATGGCCGGTGCGCTCGTAGAACTGGGCGACCGTGAACTCCTTGTGGGCGAGGCTCTCGGTGATCCGCGTGAGCATCTGCGGCACGTTGTGCTCGGCCGCCTCGACGGGGTAGCGGCCGTTGAAGTCTCTCAAATAGACTTCCGACTCCAATAGGTCCGCCTCGTCAAACTCGACGCCGGGAAATCTGGCCAAGGCCGACTGACCGCAACGCAACATCGCGACCTTGTGGTAGCGGCTTCGCGGATACTCTCGCATCAGTCGAGCGTAGGTCTTCTCGGCCTCTTTGAACTCGCCGTTGGCGTAGTGATAGTCGGCCTTGATGCGGAGGGCCTGTTGGGCGACGGCCGTGCCGGGGGCTCTGACATCGATGAGGCCGGCGAGAATCTCCAGGGCCTCTTCGGTCCCGCTGAGCCAGAGCAGGCCGCCCCAGATGCGCTGCTTGCGTCCTTTGAAGAGCAGCATCTCGGAGATGATGAGCTCCTTGCGCAGGGCGCGATCGGCGAGGTCGCCGCCGGGCCAACCGTCGAGAAGATCTTCGAGCTTCTCGTGGGCCCAAAGGAGATCGCCGCTCTTGGGGTCGGCGTCCTCGGCGAGGATCTCGGTCTCGGCGGCATAGAAGATCGCCTCGGGCCAGAGGTCCGACTCAGGGTAGGTCTCGAACCAATCTTCGAAGCTGTTACGTGCTTTCTTGTACTCGTTCTGAGCCAACTGCGACCGAGCAATGGCCAGATCGCCGCCATCGGTCCCCGGGATCGGCGGCGGAAGCTCGATCCACCGCCCGGTCTGGGTGTCGTATTCGAGGCGCTCGTTGTAGGTCTCAGCCTCCTGAGCGACGGCAACGGTCGCCAACAGCAGAACGACAAGCATCACAGGCATCAGGATCGCGAAAGAGGCGAGCAAGGGACGTCGCATAGGTCTATCCTCGGCGCTAGGCGTAGCGGTCTGTTCGGCGGCAATTCTAGCGATGTGCAGCCTTGCCGCAATCGTGCGGGCGGGCAAAGCAGCGTCGGCCCCCTGTGGCGGATGTCTTGAAGGTCATCCGAGCCCCGAGCGCAAGCAAGTCAGAAGGCCCGCGATTCGCCCCCGAAGACCGCGCGATGGCGCTTGGGGTCCAGGCTCACGACGTCAGTTGCGTGGAGAATCGTGCGGCCCGGCGGGTGGCCCACCTCCTCCTGAGGGGGGGGAGCCGATGATCGAGATGCCCCATTCACATGTTCCTCTGCATCCCGTGAGACAGTAGCTATTCCGTACTTG
>CAYYPB010000267.1:0-4639 GCA_964473405.1 uncultured Planctomycetaceae bacterium | reverse complement strand
GGGTCGCGGAGAGTAGCCACGGGTGGAGCGAAGCGGAACCCGTGGGGGTCATCGTGTCTCATGCGATTCCGCCGGCGGACCTTTGCAGAACGCGGAACAAAGATGTGGGTAAGGGTCAGCCGGGGACGGCCCGGCTCGCTTGGGTCAGCGGCTTGACGCCGGCCGTAACCCGTGTTCTCATATAAGGTTCGTGTTGATGGTCGCGGTTGCGCAACTTCTCTGCGGTGTGCTTTCATGGCGAATCTGACGGGCTCCTCTACCTCTCGCGGTGACCTTCTGCATCAGTGGACGGTGACCGACTCGATGGAGGTCTACAATGTCGGCCAGTGGGGGGCGGGCTTCTTCGGTATCAACCCGGCGGGGAATGTCGTCGTTTCGCCAAGCGGGGCGACGGGGCCTTCGTTCGATCTCAAGGAACTCGTGGACGAGCTTCAGCAGCGTGGCATCGAGCTGCCGCTGTTGATCCGGTTCTCCGACATCCTTCGCACGCGGATCGACCAACTCAACGCGGCGTTCGACAAGGCCATGGCCGAGCACGACTACCACGGCTCGTACATGGGCGTGTTTCCCATCAAGGTCAACCAGCAGCGGCATGTGATCCAGGAAATCGTGCAGTACGGCCGGCCGCATCGGTTCGGTCTCGAGGCCGGCTCGAAGCCGGAGCTTCTGGCGGTGCTGGCGATGCTAGAGGCACCCGAGCCGCTCATCATCTGCAACGGCTACAAGGACATCGAATACATCGACATGGCCCTGTGGGGAACGAAGCTCGGCAAACAGGTCGTGATCGTCATCGAGGAGTTCGCCGAGCTGGCGCGCGTCCTCGATCGGGCGAAGGTTCTGGGCGTATCACCGAAGATCGGCTTTCGGACGAAGCTCTCGTCGCGCGGGTCCGGCCGGTGGCAGGAGTCGGGCGGAGCGACGTCGAAGTTCGGGTTGAGCGTCTCGGATATTTTGCGGGCCGTCGAATTGCTACGGTCGGCGGACATGCTGGATTGTCTCGTGCTGACGCACTTTCATCTCGGCAGCCAAGTCACCAACATCCGGTCGATCAAGGATGCGCTGGCCGAGGCGAGTCGCATCTATGTCGAACTCGCACGCATGGGGGCGGGGCTCAAGTACTTCGATGTGGGCGGCGGGATGGCCGTCGACTATGACGGCAGCTCGAGCAACTTCGCATCCAGTGCCAACTACACGATGGACGAGTACGTCGCCGACGTTGTCGACGCGATCACCGAGGCGTGCAATGCGGTCGAGTTGCCGCACCCGACGATCGTCACGGAGTGCGGGCGTGCGATCGCGGCCTATCACTCGGCGCTGATCTTCAACGTACTCGGCGTGACCGAGCCGTCGCAAGGGGCCGTGCCACAGTCGCTGCCGGACGAGGCGCACAACGTTCTGCACAACCTCCTGGAAGCGCACGACTCGATCACGATCAAAAACTTCCAAGAGGCCTATCACGACGTCTTGGCGCACCGCGACGAGGCGCTGAGCCTATTCAAGTTGGGCTATCTGACGCTCGAAGATTGCGGGACGATGGAGTCGATCTTCTGGTCGGCATGCCGGAAAATCCTGCGGTTGATGCGCGAGAAGGAATACGTGCCGGACGAGTTGCAGGGGCTCGAGGCGCAGCTCGCGAATATCTACATTTGTAACCTGTCGATATTTCAATCGCTGCCGGACTGCTGGGCCGTCGGGCAGTTGTTCCCCATCATGCCGATTCACCGGCTGGACACCGAGCCGGTGTGCCGCGGGACGCTGGCCGACATCACCTGCGACAGCGACGGGAAGGTGGATCGGTTCATCAACCTGCGCGACGTCCGCAGCACGCTCGAACTTCACCCGCCCAACGAGGATCCGTACTACCTCGGCGTGTTCATGACGGGGGCGTACCAGGAGATCCTGGGCGATCTGCACAACCTGTTCGGCGACACAAACGCCGTGCATGTCACGATCAAGGAGGACGGTCAGTATTTTGTCGATCACGTCGTGGACGGCGACACGATCGAGGAGGTCCTGCACTACGTGCAGTTCTCGACCGAAGACCTCGTGGCGGGCCTTCGCCGAAACGTCGAAAGGGCCCTACACGAGGGCCGCATCAGCTTCCGCGAGTCGGCTGCCCTGTTGTGCGACTACGAGCGCGGCCTCAAGGGCTACACCTATCTAGAGGGCGAGTCGCTCGGCTGAGTCGCCGAAACGGTCGCCAAGGGCTGCGTGGCAGTAGAATGACCGCTCACAGCATGCAGACGTCCTATATCGGCTTGCCGTTCGGCGAATCGATGCTACGTGTTATTTTTGTGCGACACCCTGGCAATCTGCAATTGGCGGTTCATCGGCGGGGTATACGGCATGTGAGTATCCGATCATCGTCTCCCCCACCTCCGGATGAGGTGGGCCACCCGCCTCCAGAGGAGGCGCTCCACCCAGAACGGGGCATGGCGACGGTTGGCTCCCGGGCGAGTATGTGCCGATAGGGTATCCGGGTTTTCCGGGTGATCGCAGGACAGCCATCAGACAATGCCGAGCTTCACCTATACAGCACGAACGGCCGAGGGGCAGACCGTAACCGGGGTGGTCGCGGCTGATAATCGGCAGCAGGCCCTGCGGAGCCTGGACGAGCAGGCCCTGTTTCCCACGGACATCACCGAAGGCGGCAAGGCCTCTCGGAGCGTCGGCGGCGGCAAGCGGAAGGTACGCACTGCCGTCGTCTCGGTGTTCTACTCTCAGTTCTCCGACTTGCTTCGGGCGGGCGTACCGGCGTTGCGATCGCTGGACGTACTTTTCAAGCAGACGCACAACCCCGTCTTGAAGGAAACGTTGAAAGAGGTCCGCGAGGAGCTTGCCAGCGGCCAGACCTTGGCCGACGCGATGGAGAAGCACCCCAACGCCTTCAACCCCCTGCATGTGGCGATGATCAAGGCCGGCGAGAAGGGCGGTTTTCTCGAAGACGTCCTGACGCGCATCGCGATCTTCACCGAGCGGCAGAACGAGTTGCGGAACAAGGTCATCGGCTCGATGCTCTATCCAGCCGTGTTGGCGTTCGTCGGTACTGGGATCGTCGTCTTTCTGTTGGTTGTCGTCGTGCCGGAAATCCGCGGTTTCCTGCGGGGCGAGTTGCCGATCATGACGAGGTTCGTCTTCGGTGCCTGCGACTTTCTCCAGGACAACGGGATGGTGGCCGGTGGCGTAGCGGCTGTGGTCGTCATCGCTCTCGTCATGCTGATGCGGAGCAAGACGGGTCGAGTCTATTTCGACCGGCTACTGCTGAAGTTCCCGGTCTTGGGGCCCATCATCACGCTCGTGGCGATCTGCCGATTCTGTCGGATTCTCGGGACGCTGCTGGAGAACGGCGTGGCGATTCTTCAGGCGCTGAAGATTGCCCGCGACTCGGCCGGCAATCGGATGCTGGAAGAGGTGATCGAGGAGGCGACCGAGAGTGTCCGTAAGGGGGCCGCCCTGTCCGCACCGCTAGGAAACAGCTCGCTGTTTCCGCTGGACATTGTGGATATGATAGCGGTGGGCGAAGAGAGCAATAATCTGGAGAACGTCCTCGTGACGATCGCGGACTCGTACGAGGTGCGGACGTCGCGAAAGATCGATCTGGCGGTGAGAATGTTGGAGCCGTTGCTGTTGGTGGCGATGGCTGGCGTGGTGGCGGTGATTGCGATTGCCCTGCTGTTGCCGATTCTGACCATGAGTGCGTCCGGTGTCTAGGTGTTCCGTCGTCCCTGGATCGCTGGATCCGGGGTGGCATGGTCCAGCTCCTGCTGGGCCGTGGAACGTGCGAGGGAAGCTACGGCCAAGCTGTCGCTTGACCGTGCCGCGGATCCGTGCCGCACTTCTCGGGCACCGGCGTCTCGCCGGTGGAACCACAGGCGGGACGCCTGTGCCACAGAGCAGGGTGAACCCGCAGAACCAAGGGTGAGGGTACACTAGAGGCGATTGTGCGGCGCCGACCAGTGCGACGGCGTATGAACTTGTAGGGCGTGCTTGGCGGGCGGTCGCCTATGGCCCTGGCGAATATGGAGAACACGGCGGACAATACCATCTGGTGACGTTGTCCCCCAAAGGAGACCTCAATCATGTACTCGGTAAGAGCGAAGCGACGGAATCGAAAGTCTCGCAAGGCGTTTACGCTGTTGGAGATCCTGTTGGTCGTGGGCTTACTTGCGCTGCTGGCGGCGTTCGTCGTGCCGGCAGTGACCACGCAGGGTGAGAGGGCCAAAGTCGGCCTCGCCAAGGCGGCGGTTGGACCCAATTCGCCGCTGTCCACGAACATCAACATGTTCAAATTCGACACTGGACAGTGGCCCGAGGAGTTGAAGTACCTCGTCGAGAAGCCGGACGACGACGATATCGCTGAGAAGTGGGGTGGGCCCTACATCGAGTCACTCAAGGGGCTTGAGGATCCGTGGGGCAATGAGTACGAGTTCGAGGCACCCGGCCAGCACAACGTAAGCAAGTATGACCTCTATTCCGTCGGGCCCGATGGCGCGGATGGTACCGAGGACGACGTCAACAACTGGGAAGATGATCGCTAGTGTCCCGTCGCACGGACATCCGGAGGTTCAGACAACGCCGACGGCGCTGTGGCACCGGCGTCTCGCCGGTGGGACCACAGGCGGGACGCCTGTGCCACAAG
>CAYYPB010000266.1:0-4648 GCA_964473405.1 uncultured Planctomycetaceae bacterium | reverse complement strand
GCGCTCGTCAAGTGGCTGCCCATCCACCAGAACATCCGCGCCGAAGATCGGCGCACCGTGGCGTTTCTTCGCAAGGCCGCCGAGTTGGGCATCGCGATGCTGATCCACTACGGCGGCGAGATGTCGCTATCGCCGCAGCATCCGGAGTTCGAGGATCCTCGGCCGATGCTTGACGTACTCCGCGAGTTGCGAGCCGAAGGCGCGATGCCGACCGTCATCGTGGCCCACGCGGCGACGCCGTCATTCCGCTGGCAGAGCCGTCGCGGTCACGATGCGTTGGTCGAAGCGCTTCTGGGCGAGTTTGCCGACGCGCCGCTGTACGCCGACATCTCGGCTCTGGCCGCCTTTGGTCGGACGGGCAAGATGTGCGAACTGGCCGACGCGCCGGCGCTGCACTCCAAGCTCGTGTGGGGCAGCGACTTTCCTATTCCCGTCATGCGTTGGCCGTTCTGGCTGCGGCTATCGCCAAGCGAGCGTCGCCGGATCGCCACCGAGCCATCGTGGATCGAGCAGAGCATCCTGCTGGCCAGGGCCCTGGGGTTCGACGACTGCGTTTTCGAGCAGGCGGGCCGAGTGCTAGGCATCGAGTGACTGCGCGGAACCGAGCGGTCTCGCGTATAATGCGGCGAGAGCCTTCACTGGACCGATCGCAAAGGAATCGACCATGCCGCGACGTGTTACTCTGAGCCTACTGCTGATCGTGGCCTGTTCGCTGTGCCTCGATTGTTCGTCTTCCGGCACGAAGCGCAGGCGCCCCAGCAAACCGGCGGCGGGGAGCGTGATGACGCTGACCGACGCGAACTTCGACGCCGTGGTATTGCGGTCGGAGGTGCCCGTTCTCGTGGACTTCTGGGCGACTTGGTGTGGCCCCTGCAAGAAGCAGGCACCGATCATCGAGCAAATCGCGACGACCTACGCCGCGCGTGCCGTGATGGGCAAACTCGACACCGTTCGCAATCACTCAACCGCCACGAAATATGGGATCGAGGGCCTCCCGACGCTGCTGATCTTCAAGGACGGCAAGGTCGCCAAGAGGTTTGTCGGCCTGACCTCGAAGAAGGCGTTGGCGGCGGCCCTGGATGCCGCGTTGAAGTAGGTTTCTCGCCTTCGAGCCCGCCAAGAGCTACAGTATGTCCCGTTTGTCGCCGCGCCGATGCTGCGGTCACCTGGAACCCGCTACAACCGACGGAATAGCCCAATCGCCATGCTCACCGCCAACGAGATTCGACAGCAGTTCATCGACTACTTCAAAGACAAGCGCGGCCACGCCTTCGTGCCGAGCAGCCCCTGCGTGCCGGTCGACGATCCGACGCTCATGTTCACCAACGCCGGCATGAACCAGTTCAAGCCCTACTTCCTCGGCACCGAAGCGCCGCCGACTCCGCCACGGGCAGCCAACACGCAGAAGTGCATCCGCGCCGGCGGCAAGCACAACGACCTAGACGACGTCGGCCATGACACCTATCACCACACGTTCTTCGAGATGCTCGGCAATTGGTCGTTCGGCGACTACTTCAAGAAAGAGGCGATTCACTGGGCCTGGGATCTGCTCACGGACGTCTGGGGCATCGACGCGACGCGACTGCATGCGACCTACTTCGAAGGCGACGCGGCCGACGGGATCGATCCGGACACCGAGGCCCGCGACCTGTGGTTGGAGATTCTGCCGGCCGACCGCGTTCATCCGGGCAACAAGAAGGACAACTTCTGGGAGATGGGCGAGACAGGCCCCTGCGGCCCGTGCAGCGAGATTCACATCGACCTGACGCCGGACAAGAGCGGCGCGCCGCTCGTCAACGCCGGCGACGCAAGCGTCATCGAGATTTGGAACCTCGTGTTCATCCAGTTCAATCGCGGCGCCGACAGCAAGCTGACGCCGCTACCGGCACAGCACGTCGACACCGGCATGGGCTTCGAACGCGTCGCCGCCGTGTTGCAGAAAGTGCCGAGCAACTACGACACGGATGTCTTCACGCCGATCTTCAAGGCGATTCGCAAGCGAACCGGCGCGGGGGCGTACGCGGGATTACTCGAGGGGGATGATCAGAAGGCCAGCACCGATCAGAGCCACGACCCAGATCAGAGCCGCGATCCAGATCAGAGCCGCGACCGTAAGGGAGCGCCCACCGCCCACACTCGATCGTCCGTCCAAGCTCCCACCGAGCCCCACTCCAACGCCCTCGGCTACCACATCACCTTCCACACGCATGGCACTTGGCTCCACGGCTCCGATCGCGGCTCCGTCGATCCAGCCCACAACCAGCACGGCCAACCCGGCTTGGATCCGGACAAAACGCGCGAACAGCGAGCTTCCGGTCGGCGCAAGGGCAGTCCGGTCACGCTCGACGCGAACCGCCGGACTATCGTTGATCGTACGATCCGCGAAGTGTGCGACTACCGCGGGTGGACGCTGCGCGAACTGAACGTCCGGACGAATCATGTGCATCTCGTCGTCAGCGCCGATCAGCCACCCGAGAAGGTGATGAACGACTTCAAGTCGTATGCCACGCGTCGCATGGTGGAAGCCGGTGTATTCCCCGCTGAGACGAAGGCATGGACGCGGCACGGCAGCACGCGATATCTCTGGAAACCGGAGTCGGTGCAGGCGGCCTGCGGTTATGTGCGTGATGGACAGGGTGATGAGCTAGATGAGGCGCCCGATCCTGGGGAACGCGGGGCGCTCCCTTACGGTCGCGGCTCTGATCAAAGCCGCGCCACCAATCAGAGCCGCGACCGTCAGGGAGCGCCCACCGCTCACACCCGAGCGCTCGCCCAAACCCCCAAGTCGACGCACGAACAAGTCATGCGCGATGTGACCTATCGCGTGATCGCCGACCATGTGCGATGCCTGACGTTCGCGTTGACCGATGGGGCCGTGCCGGACAACGAGGGACGCGGCTATGTGCTTCGACGCATTCTCCGTCGCGGGCTTCGCTACGGCTATCAGTACTTCAACATGCGCGAGCCGTTCTTGTGCGATCTCGTCGCCACCGTCGTCGAAACGATGGGCGCGGCGTTCGGCGAGCTGAAGAAAGACCCGCAGCGCGTCGCCGAGATTATTCGCGATGAAGAACGCTCGTTCCTCAAGACGCTGGACCGTGGTGTTTCCCTGTTCAACGACGCCGCGAAGTACGCCGTCGAACATTACCGCGGCCGAATCGGCGGCGAAGACGCCTTCAAGCTACATGACACGTTCGGTTTCCCGATCGACCTGACAAGCTTGATGGCAGAAGAGCAGGGCCTGACGGTCAACATCGATGAATACGAACGATTGATGGAAGAGGCACGCGAGAAGGCAAGAGGACGTTCAGTAGCGGGCTCGAACCTCGCGTTCCTCGACGACCCGATGGTTGCTGAATTGCTAATGAGGGGACGCCGGGGCTCTGGCACTGAATTCGTGGGCCATGAGCATCGCGTCGTTGACGGACTTGGTGAGAAAGAGACCACGGTGCATGGTGCCCTCAAGCTTGATATCCCCGGTCAGGACGGTTCTCGATGGGACCACACGCTGGTTGCTCGTGATCGCGGAATCTTGATCCTGGGCAAGACTCCTTTCTATGCGGAGAAGGGCGGCCAGGTTGGTGACAAAGGTACAGTGCGTTGCATGAACGGCCTATTCGACGTGGAGGATACTCGAGAAGTGGCCGGTGTGGTTCTTCATGTCGGGATCTGCACTGAAGGCGAGATTCGGCCGGACAGCATGCCGAACGTGGCTGTCGGCGTTCGCGAAGGTCAGAGTTACCGTCCGGCGAACAGTCACTTTGAATGGGCAAGGGCCGAGGTGAGTGATGGCTTTCGCGACGATGTTGAGAAGAACCACACCGTCACGCACATGCTCAACTGGGCCTTGCGTGACGTCTTGGGCGATCATGTCCAGCAGAAAGGGTCGCTCGTCGATCCGGACAAAACGCGGTTCGACTTGTCGCATCATGCGCAGATCACCGAGGTCGAGCTTGTCCGGATCGAGGCGCACGTGAATCGGGTAATCGAGGAAGACCATCGCGTCTATACGAAGGTCGTCGATCAGGCGGCGGCTCGCAAGGTCAACACGCTCCGAGCGGTCTTTGGCGAGAAGTATCCCGACGAGGTTCGCGTCGTCTCCGTCGGCGTGGAGATCGGCGAAGAGGGCGGCGACGATCCCAACACGCTGCTCGGCAACCCCGACAACCCCGCGTGGCTCAACCACTCCGTCGAGTTTTGCGGCGGGACGCATGTGAAGAACACGGGCGAGATCGGCGCCTTCCGGCTGATCGAGGAATCGGCCGTCGCCAAGGGTATTCGCCGCGTCGTCGGCATCACGGGCGAGGCAGCTGAGCAAGCCGAGGCCCGGGCTCGGGCGCTCACGCGGCTCTTGACCGACGCCGGGACCGTCGACGCCGAGGCCCTGCCGAATCGCATCGCCGAGATCACGGCCGAGATGAATCAGACCGAGCTGCCGCTCGTTGAGAAGATGCGAATGCGGGCCGACCTGGCCACCCTTCAGGCCAAAGCCAAGAAGCAAGCCAAGCAGGCTGCCAAGGCCGGGGCCGCCGACATCATGGGCCGGCTCGACGAACTGCTGGCCGGCGCCGAAAAGGTCGGTGATATCGCGATCATCACCGCCCATCCCAGCGGGGCGGCGGGCGATCAACCTCGCGCCGCCCGCCAC
>CAYYPB010000265.1:0-4660 GCA_964473405.1 uncultured Planctomycetaceae bacterium | reverse complement strand
TTGCTGCGCGCCATCGCTTCCCAACCCGATCCACTCGCGACCCTGCGGCGCGTGCTCGACATCGTCGGAGCGGTCGCTCGGGTGGGTCTCGGCGCGCGCATAAAGCTGGGCTATCGGCTTGGGGGCCGTGCCCTCGTCTCGGTGGAACGGATCGTCGTGAGCGTCGAACAGGTTCAGCACGTTGTACGTCGCCAGTGTCACGACGCCGGTGAACTCGCGAGCCGGCCGGGCCGACGGCGAGTCGATCTTCTTCTCTTCCGAGAGGATCGTGATCTGATCGGGCTTGTAGACCTCGATCTGCGGCTTGCCCTTGTACTCGCTGATGAGGCCGCGGATCCGAACGATCTTGTTTCCGTACAAGACGCGAACGTCCTCGGGGAACTTGCCGTAGTTCTTCTTGCGGATGATGGCCGTCACGCTTCGCTTGTGATCGAAATTGAGGAAACTGATCGTCCGGGCCGCTCCCGTTTCGACGATCGTGCCTTGGAGGATCACCTCCTTGCCGATGTACTGGGCGGCGTCCGTCCAGTTGATCACCGGGACGCCGGCATGTTCGGCAAGTCCCGGATCCTCGGCTCGCAGGGCCATGGGTGTGAAACAAGCCAACGCCGCCGCGCAACGAATCGCCAGTTGCAGTTTCTTCATGGTTGTTGTCTCCCAGGTGGGCTTCCAACCGGCCGCCGGGCTGCTGCTCGGCGCGTCCTCGGTCGGAATCGTCCCTCATTTGACCGCTTCGGGGGCGGCGTTTCAAGGGCGGGGCGTTCGATTGCGGGTGGGGGGCATCGGAGGAGGCGACCCACGGCCAGCCGTGGGCATTGGCGGATTGACGAACGGGTGGTGGCACCCAACCGCAGCTTCGCTGCCCTAGAGCTTCTTGGGACTGAGAGAGCACATTGCCCGGCAGCGTCAGCACGCTTCCAATGTGGCACCGCCGTCTCGGCGGTGGGATCACAGGCGAGACGCCTGTGCCGCATCAACCGCGAAATGCTCTAGCGGGCGGTCGTGGCGACCTTCTTCACGCCGCGATTCAGGAGCTTGGACACGGCCAGGGGGATCTTCTGCAGGGATACGACGTGATCGAGGCCGCCCGCCTTGTCGGCCACCTGGGGCATGCCGTAGACGAGGCTCGATTCTTCGTCCTGCCCGATGGTCCAGGCACCGGCCTGCCGCAATCGCGTGATGCCGGCCGCGCCATCGTCGCCCATGCCCGTCATGATGACGCCCACGGCCCGCGAACCGCAGCACTTTGCCACGGAGTCGAACAAGACGTCAACCGACGGCCGATGGCGACTGACCTTGGGGCCATCGTCGAGATGGACCACCAGGCTCGTTCCACTGCGAACGAGCTTCATGTGCTGGCCGCCCGGGGCCACGAGGGCTGTTCCCGGCTCGGGCCGATCCATGTGGACCGCCTCACGCACGACCAGATTCGACGCATCTCCCAGATGCTTGGCGAAGGATGCGGTGAACTCAGCGGGCATATGCTGGGTGATCAGAATCGGAACGAAGTCGCTGGGAAACGCCGGCATCATTTTGATCAGCGTCTGAGGTCCGCCACAACTGATGCCGATGGCCACGACCCAACCCTTCTGCTTGTTGGGCGGCAGGGAGGGTACGGCGGTCGAACCCTTCGTTGTTCTTGCTAGGTACTCGCGGCGGCCCTTGCACTTGGCCGCACCGAGTACCTTCTCGTGCAGGAGTTCGCGAAACTCGGGTAGGCCCGCGAATCCGCCCGACTTCGGCTTGGCCACGAAGTCGAAGGCACCTTTATCGAGCGCCTCGAAGGTGATCCGCGCCCCGGCTTGCGTGAGCGTGGACACCATCACGAAGCTGATGGGCACCTTGCCGACCACGCGTTCCAGAACGCCGATGCCGTTGAGACGCGGCATCTCCACGTCCAGCGTCACCACGTCCGGCCGCAGTCGGGCTATCTTCCTGATCCCTTCGACGCCGTCGACGGCCTCGCCCACGACCTCGATCCGAGGGTGCTGCGAGAGTGCGCTGCGGAGGATCCTCCGCACCATCGCGCTGTCGTCCACGATGAGCGTCCTGACCTTGTTGCCTTCGTCAGCCATCGTATCTCACCACTCTCTCGCCGGCCGCCGGTCCCCACGTTGGGACCGGGCTGCGTGTCGCCGACCGCACCTCTACTTCGGACATGCGAACGGGCCAATGCAGCAAACACCCCCCCCTGGCGCGGGCCCGATAGCCCCAGGCCGCCCCGCTGCCGGACCGCCCATCGCCCCTCTGCCGGCGTTCCGCCCCGCCGCCGCGTCAGGTCCGAGTATTGGCGTCGCCGGAGATTGCCGCTAGAATCGACCGGCGCGCTCCATATCGGAGCCGCAGGCACAAGGTCTCGGAGTACAACCCCATGGCCGAGCAATCGACCCGACTGAACGTCAAGTTCGCGAACGGCACCTCCGTTGTCGAGTTCGCCGACCGGAAGATCCTGGATGAGCTTTGCATCCACGAGATCGAGGAGGAGCTCGCGCGATTGGTGGATGCCAAGGCAGGCGGGAATATCCTCCTGTGCTTCAAGAACGTTGAACACCTCTCTAGTGCGGCCTTGGGCATGTTGATCACCCTCCAGAAACGAGTCGAGGCCGCCCGCGGCAAGCTCAAGCTGAGCGACATCAACCCGCAGATCTTCGAGGTGTTCAAGATCACACGGCTCAACGAGGTATTCGATATCCATGCGTCCACGGACAAGGCCAGGGCAAGCTTTGGGAACTGAGCAGGCGGAAACCGAGAAGGCGACCCGACAACTGATCGCTGAGGCTCGCGTTTGTGTGCGGGGCGTGCCGTCGCCGACCTACCCTGTTCCGAGCAGCCTTTCTCCACTGGCCCGGTGAAACAGGGGACTCTAGAACCTTGAAGGTCATCGTCGTCGATAACCACCTGACGGCCGCCAAGCAGCCCGAGCGGGCCATCCTCGAAGAGGTCGAGCGATGCGGCTATTGCGAGAATGCGGCATTCGCCGTCAAGCTCGCGCTCGAGGAAGCGATCACCAATGCCTTTCGGCACGGCAACAAGTGCGACCCCTCCAAACAGATCACCGTGAAATACAGCGTCACGCCGCAACGGATCGAAATCGAGATCGGCGATGAGGGCGAGGGCTTCTGCCCGGATGGCGTGCCCGACCCGACGCTGCCGGAAAACATCAACCGCCCCCACGGCCGCGGGATCATGTTGATGCGGGCCTACCTGGACACGGTCGAATACGACGAGAACGGCAAGTGCGTGCGCCTCGTCATGAACAAGAAGTGACGGCCATGCAGCCCGACCCTCGCCCACAGCCGCCCATCCACGAGACGCCCTTTCTGATCAACGTCGAGCGGCGCGGTGAGGCCACCGTCCTCACGCTGTCCGGCTCCTGCACGATGAATGAAGCCGCGAACTTGAGCGAGTCCGTCTGTCGACTCGCCTCAGAAGAGGTCCGACTGATCGTCCTGGACATGGCCGCGATGGACTTCATCGAATCGACGGGCCTGGGCGGGATCGTCGCCGCCTATTTGCAGCTGCGCCAACGAGACGGAGAGCTCCGGCTCGTCGCGCCACCGCCTTCGATCATGCAGGTTCTCATGCTGACTCGCCTTACTCAACTGTTCGAGGTCTTCGCGACAGTCGAGCAAGCCCTGGCGTGACGGTTATCAGGCGGCCTGCTCGTCCACCCGACGCGCGGCGTCCGAGATTCTCCTCCCTGCCCTGTCCCGCATGCCGCGGCCTGCCAGCATCGGGAGCGGTGCTTTCGCACGTCAAGTGGTGCCTCGATTGCATCCGATGAATGCCTGTGGCACAGGCTGAGAATGCGATTGCCCTGCAGACGAGGCGTAGATCGAAAAAGTTGAACCTGCGCACCGTTTGGATCATATAATCCCAGCGGACAGTGTGGACGGTTCCGAGAACAGAGCCCGATCGCACCAGCCACGGGGGAGACGCGGTCGGGACCCCCGCCTAGTGCGGTGGCCGGAGACCGGCAGGCGGGAGAAGCAAAGGCGATATCGAATACCCGGAATCGCCACCCCGGCCGAGTTCGACCGGTGCCGGCGGGCCGCCGGCCCCAACCCGACGAGCGAGCAAAGCAGACGAGCAATTGATTGGAGAACCCATGCAGATTCCGACCTTGATTCGCCGCGGGATGATCCTTGCCTTGGCCGCCTTCGCATCCTTGGGCGGATCGGTCCTGTCGGCCGCATCCGACGATCCGCGTTTGGCATCCGCCACGGCTCGCGAGCTTTGGCGCAAGGGCTCGGACCAGGTCTTGGCCGGCGACTTCGCCAGCGCGCAGCTTACGCTCGAGCAGTTCCGAAAGATCGAGCCGGATCACACGGGCGCGAAGGACGCGCTGGCCTGGATGAAAGGCGCCGAGAAGCTTCGTGCCAGCCGCGAGCGGTTTCGTCAGCGGATGTACGATTACTACACGGGCAAATCGCTGGAAGCGGTCTCCAAGGCCAAGGATCTCATCAAGAATCCTCCGCCCAAGGACGCCAAGAAGACCGGCGACGCCGAGACCTCCGATGGCGGCAAACGAAAGAAGTCGTCAAGCAAGCCCGAGGCGACTCAAGCCGGCGACGACGACGCGTCCGTCGAGGGGGAGGATGGCGGGGGCGATCAGGACGACGGGGTCGCTGCGGTCTGACACGTCTTGGCCTCGCGATTC
>CAYYPB010000264.1:0-4668 GCA_964473405.1 uncultured Planctomycetaceae bacterium | reverse complement strand
GGCGACCTAGCGCTGTCATACTAGACAGACCGATAGGAGCGTGTCGAGAGAGTTGCCAACTTTTCTTGTCTACTCAGGGCAATCGCATACTCAGGGCAATCGCATCCGCGTTGTCGTGGGCGAGTGCCCCTCTCCTCTCCGGGTGTGGGCTGACAATCCGCAGCCCGCGACTTTGCCGGGCGTATCGCCGCTGCGTTTGTCAGCGGACCGCCTCCCGGCGAAGCCGGGGTCTACGGGAAGGACGGCGATCTGACGACACGGCACAAGGGCGAGAATGCGATTGCGCCGATATGAGCCCCGAGTACGAGCGAGCGGGTCATCTACCGTGCGGCCTGTCCGCAAGGACCGGGGCCGAGGACGGCCCGGCTCGCTGCGCCGGCGCTTGGGGCCCGGTTTGCTCGGCTGGCGCTTGGGGTCCGGCTCGCTGCGCTGCTGCTCGGGGCTCGGTTCGGCCCCGCCTAACGCTTTGCCGACCCATCGCCGACAGCCCCACACACGTCCGCTGCGATGACGTTACACTGCTGGGCCTATGAGCAGACGACGACACAAGCCCTCATCCAAGACGAAAGCTCGGCCTCGGCCCGGTGGAACGGACAAACCGTCGCTGGACGCCAGCGAGACTCGCCCGGCAGTGCCCAAGGGCGGGCTGACGAGCCAGAGTGCCCACCGGCCTGCGCGCGTCGTGGACGCGCTTCGGAGTATCGAGAGCCGTCGCACGATTCTCCTGTTGATGGCCGCGACGTTGGCGATGTCGATCACGATCTTTCCCGATCTGAACTTCTGGCCGTTGGCGTATGTGTGTCTCGTGCCCTGGCTGGTCTGCGTTTGCACGGCCGCGAAGGCCCGGTTTCTCTACTTTGCGAGCTACCTTCTGGGATTGGGATTCTTCCTGATCAACCTGTGGTGGTTGTCGGCCACGACTGTGGAGGGTCACATCGCGACGGCCTTCTACTGCGCCATCTACTTTCCGCTGACGGCTTGGCCCATTCGTCACATGTACCGTCGTCATGGGGCATCGATGGCCCTGACGGCACCGATCGCCTGGGTTGCCGTCGAGTTCCTGCGCTCGATCGGTCCGCTCGGCTTTCCCTGGCTGCTGATGGGTCACAGCCAGTACCAGCTCCTGACGGTGATTCAGATCAGCGATCTGGTCGGTGCCTACGGCGTGAGTTTCGTTCTATTGATGATCAACGGCTGGTTGACCGATCTGCTGATCCAACCGATCCAGATATGGCGGAGCGAACGGACGACGCGGCTGCCGATCGGTTCGCTGGCTACGTTGTTGGTCTTCCTGGGGACGCTGATCTACGGCAGTGCCCAACGGTCCAGGCGATACATGGAGCCGGGCCCGCGCGTTGCGATGGTTCAGCACGACATTCCACAGCACGTCGGCGGCGGGGTGGTCGGGCGTTTGACTGAGAGGGAAGTCCTCGATGGCTACGTGGAGCTCACTCGGGCGGCGGCTGCGGAGGGACCGGACCTCATCGTCCTTCCGGAAACGCCGATTGCCGGATACATCAACCCCGAGTTTCTGAATGCCGGTGCCGACGATCTTCAGGAGATTCTCAAACGCCGCTATCCGCCCGATCTGACCATCGCGGTTGTCAAGTACTATCACGATCTCGGTCGGGTCGTTCGCGACAAGTTTCAGGGAATCAGCACCGAGTTTGGCGTCCCGATTGTTCTGGGCTCCACCTCGCAGGAGTGGAAGCCGACGGAGATTCCGCCGCGCGTTGAGGCCTTCAACTCGGCCTACCTCATCATGCCGGGCGCGCCGACGTTCGCTGCCCGATACGACAAGCGGCATCTCGTCCCGTTCGGCGAGTATGTTCCGTTCCGCCACTCATACCGCCCGTTGTACGAGTGGCTGAACTCCTTGACGCCCTGGGGCAAGAACGGGCGTCACTACTCGTTGACGCCGGGCCGCGCGTACACCGTCTTCGAGTTCGAGGCACGCTCGCGCGATGGGCTGGTCTGTCGCGCCGGGACGCCGATCTGTTTCGAGGAGGTCATGCCCTACATCTGCCGCGATTTCGCTCGGGGCGATGGAACGCATCCGGACCGCAAGAACGTTGACATGCTGCTGTGCATGAGCAATGACGGCTGGTTCCTGCACACGGCCGAACTCGAGCAACACTTGGCCAGCGGCGTCTTCCGGGCGATCGAGAACCGTGTGGCCGTGGTCCGAAGTGTGAACACCGGGGCGAGCGGTTTGATTCATCCGAACGGGCGGATCCACAGCCGCGTACAACTCTCGGAAGAGCAGTTGGCGATGCTAGACCCCGTCGTGGGCACGCTGGAGGAGATGCGCAAGCTGACCCTCAGGCTGGAGGAACAGATCGACGACGCCAAGGCCTTCGCAGCGACGCGTCAACAACTGATCCTCACGCAAGACGGAGCCTTGCAGCAGGGGCTCGAAGCCGTGGGCAGGGAGTTCACGTTCCTCTCCGTTCGCCTGCGCAGGCTTCGCGGGAACATGGTTCATGGTCGCTCGGCACTGCCGGAGGCCGTCGACATCTTCCGCCGTCAGATCGAGGATGATCTCGCCACGGTGAATCGCTGGAAGGCCCGGCCCTGGACGGCGCCGAGCTACGCCGTGGCGACGGTGCTGCGCGACGACCGGTTCACCGTCTATTCGCGGTGGGGCGATTGGTTCGCCCACGTGCTGGTTGGACTGACCTCTCTGATGCTGCTAAGCTGGCTCTGGTATCGGATTCGCCGAAGGTCCAAGACGACCGTCCAGCAAGCCACGGAAGGCCATGTGACATGAGCGCGACACGAAATGCGGTGCGGCGGCGGTACGCGGCGGGTGTCGTCCTCTTGCTCGCGACCGTGCTTCACGCCGGTTGCATCACCCCGTTGCGCAAGCCGGAACCCCCACCGCCATCTGCCGAGTTGTCCGCATTTCGTGCCGCGGCGATCAAGGTGCTCGAAGACGCCGCGTTCGGTGATTCGCCCACCGGGCGGATTCATGCCATCGAGGCATTCATGGAGGTGGCGCCCCGCGAGGGTATGAAGCTCCACGCCATCCCGCTGAACATCGAGAACGCCTACGCGGGGGCAAGTTTCGCGGCGATCATGGCGGCGGGGCATCTTCGGGCCACCGACCAACTGGACAAGATTCGCACGCGAGCCGAGCACGCCGATCCGCACGTCCGCATGGCGGCGTTGTATGCGCTCCATCGCCTCGGCGACAAGCGTCGCACGGGCGAGATGTCTCAATACTTGCTCAAGCATCGCGACGCGCGCGTCCGGGCCAACGCGGCCTTGATCCTCGGGCGATTGGGCGAACGCCAGCACGTCAAGCTCCTGAAGATGGCGCTGTCTCGCGAGAAGAAGGATCTGACGCGGCTTCAACTGCTCGAGTCGCTCGCCATGCTGGGGGACCGACAGGCCGTCAACCGGCTCTGTTTCCAGGCGCATAGTGCCCGGCCCCAGGAGGCGGCCGTGGCGATCATGATGCTGGCCAACGCCAAGTGTCACGAGGCGGAGGATGTTTTCCTCATCCGGCTGCATGCCGAGGGCATGTTGGAAGTCCGGCTGCAAGCTGCCCGCGGCTTGGCTCAGTTGGGTCGAAACGACGGCATGACGTTGGCCCTGAGCAGTCTGTTCTTCAACGATCCCAAGCGAGGCTTGGTGAACGATCCGCCCGAGCAGCAGATCGACCGCGTCCGGGGGCTCGCTGCACTCGCGCTCGAGATCATGGCCGACCCCGGTTCGCTGGCGGCCTTGCGCGAGGCGTTCGACGCGGACGGGCAGTCGCCGTACGTTCGCATCTCCATCGCACGGGCCGCGATTAGAACGATTGACCGTTGTCGCGTAAAGCCCCAAGCGTCAGCGCGGGGTTGGACCCTTGGCGAAGGAGGGAAGACCCGTCGCTGACGCTCTGGGCTCTGATCAGCCGCCGAAACTGTCATAGCCCCCCAGCATACTGACCAGGGACGTTCGACTTCATGCACTGGATCGCTTTCGCCATCTTGCTGTACATCGCGACCGTGCTGCAAACCGCGAGCATGCCGTTTCTCGCCGTACACACGGTCGTGCCTGACCTGATGGTCATCGTGGCCGTTCATTACGCGCTATTGGCGCGACCCCACGACGGGATGATCGCCTGCTGGTGTACGGGCCTGGCCATCGATCTTGCCGGCCTGAGCTACAGCGGCCACTCCAACGTCGGCGTTCATGCCCTGTCGCTCGGTCTCATCGGATGGTGCATCATCAAAGTGCGCGAACTGACCTTTCGAGAGAACGCACTGACACAAGTGGCCTTCGCCTTCCTCGCCAAGCTTGCGGTCACGATGCTCGTCGGCCTCCACATGCTCTACGTTCTCGACCAATGGGATCGCCTCGGGGAGATCACGACGATGGGCGTGTGGGCCGCCCTCTACACTGGGCTCCTCGCTCCTTACGTCCACTGGATCCTTCGCCATTTCCGGGCGGCGTTGGGCCTTGGAGTCACGCATCGTTTGCGCGTACGATGAACCGCCTGACGATATGATCTCGGACCGAACCTCGGCCGCTGCACCGCGTAGTACCCAAGGCCGGTCGCGGACCGACGGCCGGCGCGGCCGCCGCCGGGGGGACGCAACAGGCTTCACAGTGCCCCGAGCCCCAACTCCTCACTTCTCGTCGATGCGAGTCACCACTACGAGCTGTCTCATGCTGGAA
>CAYYPB010000263.1:0-4698 GCA_964473405.1 uncultured Planctomycetaceae bacterium | reverse complement strand
AACCAGGACTCGACGGAACTGACCGGCGACATCAACTTCCGCAAGATCGCCGAGTACGGATCGGACTCCGACCAGCGGGCGTTCAACTTCGACGGCGAGCTGAACATCGCCAACCGCGGCCTCATCGAGTTTATCGAAGTACTCAAGCTGGACGTCGCGTTCCTCTACGACCTGCTCGGCGCGTCGCAGGAGCACCTCATCAAGCCCAAGAAGTTCGCCCAGACGAACATCGACGAGGTCATCATTGGCCACACCAACGAGCCTGAGTACAAGAAGCTCCAGAGCAACGAACTCATGGAGGCGTTTCGGGATCGAACGATCAAGATCGACGTGCCCTACAACGTGGTTCTCGATGACGAGGTTCTCATCTACGAAAAAGACTTCAACAAAGAGCGCGTCCGTGGTCTGCACATCGCGCCGCACACGGTCGAGACTGCCGCGATGTGGGCCGTCCTCACGCGCCTCGACGAACCCAAGAAGGCTGGCCTGACGCGATTGCAGAAGTTGAAGCTCTACAACGGCAAGAGCATCCCCGGCTTCACCGAAGACTCCGTCAAGGAACTCGTCGAGGAGGCCCCGCGCGAAGGCATGCAGGGCATCAGCCCGCGATACATCCAGGACAAGATCTCCAACGCCCTGGTCAGCGACCAAGCCATCAAGGAAAAGGGCATCAACCCGTTCATGGTCATGAACGAACTCGAGGGCGGGCTGACGCACCACTCGCTCATCTCCGACGAGGAGCTCAAAAAGACCTACAAGGAAATGCTCAACGTCGTTCGCGAAGAGTACGAGGACATCCTCAAGTCCGAGGTCCAGCGGGCCATCAGCGCCGACGAGGATGCCATCCGTCGGCTCGCGGCGAACTACATTGAGAATGTCAGGGCCTACACGCAACGCGAGAAGGTGCGCAACAAGTACACGGGCCGCGACGAGGAACCGGACGAGCGGCTCATGCGCTCGATCGAAGAGAAGATCGACATCCCCGATTCTCGCAAGGACGACTTCCGCCAGGAGATCATGAACTACATTGGCGCCCTGTCGCTCGACGGCAAGAAGTTCGACTACAGCACCAACGCGCGGCTCCAGAAGGCGCTCGAACTGAAGCTGTTCGAGGACCAGCGGGATACGATCAAGCTGAAGAATGTCGTCAGCGGTGTGGTGGACGATGAGACCCAGGCGAAGATCGATGTCGTCAAGCAGCGGCTGATCAAGTACTTCGGCTACAACGAGACGAGCGCGACGGATGTGTTGAACTACGTCGCCAGTATCTTCGCTCGCGGTGATGTGAAGTCGGAGGAGTAGTGGACTTCGGTTTCATGTACCGTCCGGCCGTTCGTGCCGGACGGATGGCACGCGCGCCGTCGTTGGGCACGATCAGAACCCCGACCGTAAGGGAGGGATCAGCGTTGGCCGGGAGGCCCCGAGCGATTGCGCGGGGCCGCTCCCTCACGGTCACGGTTCTGATCATCGCCGTGCATATCCGCAAGTCACGAAAACCTCGCCGCGATCGGCATTCTTCGCCCCACACCGAACGCCCGGCTTGTCACCTTCAGCCCCGTCGCGGCCTGGTTGCGTTTGTATTCGTTGCGATTCACCTTCTTGGCGATGTCGCGAACGAGGGCCTCGTCGAACCCCGAGGCGGCAATCTGGGCGATCGATTGTTCCTTCTCGACATACGCTTCCAGAATCGCATCGAGTTCGTCATAGGGCGGTAGCGACTGCTGGTCGTGCTGGTCCGGCCGAAGCTCCGCCGACGGCGGCTTGGTGATCGTGGACTCGGGGATGACGGCCTTGCCGGCACCGGCATTGATGTGTCTCGCGAGATCGTAGACCATCGTCTTCGGCACATCGCTGATGACCGCCAGACCGCCGCACATGTCGCCGTACAGCGTGCAATAGCCCACGGCCAGTTCGCTCTTGTTGCCCGTGGTCAGCAGCATCCAGCCGAACTTGTTGGACAACGACATCAGCACGTTGCCGCGCGCCCTGGCCTGGATGTTCTCCTCGGTGATGTCGGGCGGCCGGCCCTCGAAGTGGGGCGACAGCTCGCGCTCGACGGCATCGTGAATGTCCTTGATGGGGATGATGCGGTAGTCGATGCCCAGGTTCTCGGCCAGGGCCTTGGCGTCGGTGAGGCTGTGGTCGCTGCTGAATCGCGAGGGCATGGCGACGCCGTGGACGTTCTCGCGGCCCAGCGCTTCGACGGCGATGACGGCGGTGAGCGCCGAGTCGATGCCGCCCGATAGGCCGACGACGACCTGCTTGAACCCGCACTTGCGCACGTAATCGCGTGTGCCGGTGACGAGGCCTCGCCGGACGGATTCGATCGGCTCGGGATACGCCTGGACGCGAGCGGCACCGAGGTCGTCCAGATCGACGATCAGCAGATCTTCCTCGAATGTCTTGGCCCGGGCGACGACGCGACCGCCGGCGTCATAGACACAACTCGCCCCGTCGAAGAGCAGCTCGTCGTTTCCGCCGACCTGATTGACGTAGATCAGCGGCACGCCCGCTGTTTTCGCGTGGGCACCCATGAGCTTCTCGCGCAGCGCCTGCTTTCCCACGGAAAACGGCGAGGCCGAGGCGTTGACGATCAGCCCGACGCCGGCGGTCCGCAGTTCTTCGATCGGATTGCGATGATAGAGCCGCCGGTCGTGAAGGTGGTCATCGTTCCAGAGGTCTTCGCAGACCGTGACGCCGACGCGAACGGGGCTCGTGGAACGAGCGGGCGGTCTGGGTGCCCCGCCCCTTCCAGGGGTGGGGGACGGATTCGATGCGATCCGCGCCACGCCGCAATGTTCGGCCGGCTCGAAGTAACGCAGCTCGTCGAACACGTCATGCGTCGGCAGCAGCGACTTATTGAAGCTATCAACTAGACGCCCGTCTTGAAGTAGGGCTACGGCATTGCGCAGCGGTCGGCCGACCGGCGACTCATTTCGCCCGACGTATCCGACGAGCGCCGCCGGCCTCCCGCGCGTCGCCTCGGCCAAGGCTCGCACCGCCGCAATGTTCCCATCCACGAAGCTAGGCTTGAGCAGAAGGTCCTTCGGCGGATACCCGGTGATCGCCAGCTCGGGCAGGACGATAAGATCCGCCCCCGCGGATCGCGCCTGGTCGATGCACCGACGAATCGCCTCCGCATTCCCCTTGAGGTCGCCAATCACAGGATTGATCTGAGCCAATGCGATGATCATGGCGAGCAGTATAGCAAAGCCGCCCCCAACGGCCCACGGCGGCGAATCGAGCCCGTTCGGACCGCCGATGGCTGCACCGGGCCGATCGCCGACACGGTGCCATCACCCGGCCCTCGCCCCGAACTGCGGCAACTCGCCCATCGCCCCGAACTGCCGCAACTCGCCCCTCGCCCCGAATTGCTGTGCCTCCCCTTCTCGCCCCAACGCGTCAACGAAGGATCGTCCCTGTCTTCGCCCCAACGGGGCGACGGAGAGTAGCCACGGGTGAAGCGCAGCGGAACCCGTGGAACCGATCGCCAAACAAGCGGGTCCGCCCCGGCAGGGGCGGCGGGAGAACCATCGCGAAGCGTCGGTGTCGTCGGAAGGCCAGTTCGCGTAGATGGCCGGCCAGATGGCAAACCCGCGCGAGTGACGCGCACACCGCCGCCCCGCCGGCGCGGATTGGTGAGTAAGGCACGCTATCCACGGGTTCCGCTGCCCTTCACCCGTGGCTACTTCCCGCGACACCTCCGCTGCCGTCACCGCAGTCGAACGACTCCGCGTCGTTGCGATTCGCCCCGGCCCCGCACCTTGCCGCCCCCAGTCGCCCCGCCCCCGCGCGTCCTCGTCCCGCAGGGCCGCAACTCGCCTCTTCGCCCCAACGGGGCAGCCACATGCCAGCCCAGAGCAAAGCGAAGCGGCCTCGGCCGCGCCGCGACGCCCTGGGCTGATCTGTTGAGACCCTTTCAGGGCAAAGCGGGCTCGCTGTCATGCTCCTGGACTGTGATCACGCGTGAGGGCTTTCGTGAAAGCGGCGGACTTGAACGGGGAACGACTCTCCGTCGGGCTCAATTCAGCCACCCTCATCTTCCCTGCTGCTTCCGCTCGCGTTCCGCTTTGAACGTCCTTACCACCTTGCCGAACTCGTCCTTGTTTCTCTCGTCGGCTTCTATCAGGTTTTCGTGCGACTCTATGATTAGGTCGGCGGCGGCTTTGGGGTCGGCTAGGGCGGTGGGTAGCGGGGTCCAGGTTGTTGCGGTGGCGGGCCAATCCGGCGTGATGTCGAAGAAGCTTAGGACGTGCATCGTGGCCAGGGCTTCGCGGACTCGGTCGGATGGCTGGAACAGGTGCAGCGATGGGGTGTGGGCGTTGATCTTCTTGGTGGCCAGCGAGAGCAATAGGCCGGTGAACGTGCTGTCGATGGTCTCGGCCCCAGACAGATCGAAGTAGATGGCGGTCTTTTCCGGCGTTTGGAAGGGCCGCAGGTAGGCCTGCAAGGCCGGGCAGACGCCCATCGTGCAGCGGCCGGTGGCCTTGATGAGAACGAGGCCGTTGGTGTCGTCGATCGCGGTCGTGATGTTCGCCAAGCCGGGCATGGTGGCGTCTCCGGGCGATGGGGCCGTCGAACACCTTACCATGGCAGCGATAGGTCGTCATCCGGCGAACGAGCCGCAGGCTTTCCCGGCGCGCCGGGGCGCGGCGTCCCTGCGCTATGGTGACGCGGGTGTGGCTCGCCACGTGGACG
>CAYYPB010000262.1:0-4700 GCA_964473405.1 uncultured Planctomycetaceae bacterium | reverse complement strand
GGGCTGCCACACCGGCCCGCGGTCCGCGCAACACCCCCCAGCCGCCGCCTCGTCGCCGCGGCGTCCGACCCCGTCATCAGAAAGCAGTACCCGCTCGCCGATCCGCGCCCCACACGCCCGCGAAGTTGATGCAACTGCGCAAGCCCGTATCGTTCGGCGTGCTCGATCACCATGCACGTCGCGTTGGGCACGTCGATACCGACCTCGATCACCGTCGTCGCCACCAGCACATCCAGCGTCCCGCCGATGAACGCAGCCATGACCGCGTCACGCTCCGGACCGCGCATCCGCCCATGCAGCAGCCCCACGCGATGATCCGCAAAGACCGTCGTACGCAACCGCTCAAACTCCGTCGTCGCCGCTCGCACGTCCAGCTTGTCGGACTCGTCGATGATCGGATACACAACGAACGCCTGCTCGCCGTGGGCCAAACGATTTCGTACACGAGCCCACGCCGCATCCACCTGTCCTGGCGGCACGACTGCCGTGTCAATGGCACTTCGCCCCGGTGGAAGTTCGTCAATCGTTGTCACGTCCAGATCGCCGAAAACCGTCATCGCCAGCGTCCGCGGAATAGGCGTCGCCGTCATCACCAGATAATGCGGGGCAGGCCCCTTGCTGCGAATCGACGCCCGCTGACGAACGCCGAAACGATGCTGCTCGTCCACGACGACAAGCCCCAGCCGTTCGAACCGAACATCCTTCTGGATCATCGCGTGCGTCCCAACCACGATATCGAGCTCACCGCCGGCGATCCGACCGAGCAGCGCCGCCCGCTCCTTCGCAGCCATGCCGCCACGCAGCAGAGCATGACGAACGCGACTGCCGTCGAGATAACGCTCGATCGACGCGGCGTGCTGCTCCGCCAATAGCTCCGTCGGAGCCATAATCGCAGCCTGCACGCCGTTGGCCACCGCCGTCAAACCCGCATAAAGCGCCACCACCGTCTTACCGCAGCCGACATCGCCCTGAAGCATCCGATTCATCGGCCGCGGCCGGACCAGATCCGACACGATCTCGGCCACGGCCCGATTCTGAGCGGACGTCAACGGAAACGGGAACCGCAGCCGGATGCGCCGGTCGATCTCCTCAGAGCATTTCAAGGGCCGGGCCGTCAGACGCTCGCGCCGATGCACGCGCGCCAACGACGTCGCCAGTTGAAGCAGCAGAAGCTCGTCATAAGCCAGGCGCCGGCGCGCCTGCTCCATATGATCCTCCTCCGCCGGACGGTGCATCTGCGTCATCGCCCAGGCTCGGCCACATAGGCCGCGCTCCTGAAGAAACGCAGGCGGGTGCCACTCCTCGACCAGCGAGATCATCCCATCCAGATGCTCCGCGATCAGCTTGCCGATCGAGCGAGACGATACCGCGGCAGAAGCGGGATAGACCGCCTCGAATCGATCCGGCTCGCCCATGTCCGACGCGCACTCGTCGCCCTGCAAAACGACCACCGTCGGATTCACGAGCTGGGCCTGATCCCGATACTCCGTCACCTTGCCCGTGGCCCGCACGATCATGCCCCGACTCAGCCGATCGCCCATCCAGCCCGCGTTGAACCAACTCAGCCGACACCGGCCGGTGTTGTCCAACAGCGAAGTCGACACGGTCGCGCCACGGCGACCGAACGCCTTCCGGACCGCGCCGATCTCGCCCACGACCGTGGCGACGATGCCCTCTTCGAGATTCTCGATCGTTCTGGATTCGTGCCGCTCGTGACGTGCGGGGAAATGCTCTAACAAATCGCCCACCGAGCGAATGCCCAGCTTGCGAAGAAACACAGCACGGTGCGGCCCGACGCGCGGCATGTACTGGATATCGTCGGACAGTTGAAACCCGCGCCGCACCGTAGCACTCATGGGATGATCAGCCTCATGCCGACTGGCAAGTCCGTCGCGTTCATCACGCGGTGGCGATTGGCGGCCAGGATCCTCCGCCAGTGCTTGCCGTGGCCATAGTACCGCTCCGCAAGGCTGTAGAGCGTCTCGTTGGGCTGTACGAAGTGAATGCGGCCGGGAACCAGATTGGCGTCGAACGTATCTTCCGCCTTCCTCGCCTCGCGGCCGGCCGGCTGCTGGGTTGCCCCGCGCGTCGTCTTGACGGCAGGCTGTGAGGTCGTCCGCAGGGGCGGAGCGCATCCCGCCGCAACCCCCAGAACCGCCACGGCCACCACGCGAAAAACAAACTGACTCGAACGCATCCAAACCATCGTTCCCGAATCATACACCGGCGCACCGTCTTCCCCCAGCCCCCGGCCTTGCCGGGGGGCGCTTCTTCCCCCAGCCCCCGGCTTTGCCGGGGGCGCGATGGATTCCCAATTGACCGACGACCCGACCGCCGACACAATCCCCCCTCCAACCACGAATACCCACCCAACAGGAAGGCAAACCCATGTCATTGCTCGTCACCGGAACCATCGGCATCGACACCGTCGAAACACCCCAGCACCGAGCCGACGACGTCCTCGGCGGATCGGCCGTTTACTTCGCATTCGCCGCCAGCCTGATTCATCCCGTCCGACTCGTGGGCGTCGTCGGCGACGATTTCCCCGACGCATTCCGCAAGGTCTTCGACGGCCACACAATCGACACCTCCGGCCTCGAAACCCGCGCAGGTTCCAAGACCTTCCGTTGGCACGGCAAGTATCTCCAGGACTGGAACGAACGCGAAAGCCTCAGCACCGACCTCAACGTCATCGCCGAAGCCCCGCCGCGAATCCCCGACGCCCTGCAAGACTCCGACTACGTCTTCCTCGCCAACACGCACCCAGCCGTCCAACGAGAGTTCCTGAGCCAACTGACGTCTCCCAAACTCGTCGTCTGCGACACGATGGACCTCTGGATCAACGACTTCCGCGACGATCTGCTCAAGACCCTCCAAGGCGTCGACGGCGTCGTCCTCAACGATGGCGAAGCCAGAATGCTGACGGGCAAGTCCGACCTCATCGAAGCAGGCCGCGCCGTCCTCCAGCACGTCCGCCGCTTCGTCGTCGTCAAAAAGGGCGAGCACGGAGCGATGCTCATCACGCCCGACGACATCGTCGTCACGCCGGCCTTCCCCACTCAGGCCGTCAAAGACCCAACCGGCGCAGGCGACAGCTTCGCAGGCGGCATGATGGCTCACCTCGCCTCGATCGACCGAACAGACACGGCCGCCCTCAAAACGGCGATCGCCTACGGAACCTGCACCGCCTCCATCACGATCGAAGACTTCTCGCTCGCGTCGATCCAAAAGGCCAACGTCGGCGATCTCAAGGCCAGACTCGACCAATTCAAAACGATGCTGATGTTCGACTAGAGAGTCGCACAAGAAGAACACGACAGATCGTGACCAGCGGCGTCCCCCCTGGTTTGCCGCTTGGCGGATCAACCATTCACACCATCCTCGCGCAGCGCTTACACCGCAGCGCCGGATTCGTTCACCACCGCAACCCCAACCCAAGGCCCACGGCTGGCCAGCCGTGGGTCTCCCACCGCCCCAGCCACTTGACCGATCGCCGCACTGACTTGGGACCAACGCAAAAATGTGGTACATTCCCCCCAACCTATGCCACCCAGCGAGCAATCCACAACCGATTCCGTCACCGCCTCGAGAATGTCCTTCGGCGACCACCTCGAAGAGCTCCGCCGCCGCGTGATCCGCTCGCTGCTGGGCCTCCTCCTGGCAACGATCATCTGCTTCCACTACGGCGACGTCATCATCGGCTTTCTCACAGCACCCTACAGCGTCGCGATGGAGGAACTCGGCTTCGACCCGAGGATGGTCCAGCTCAACCCCACCGAGTCGTTCCTCGAATACTTCAAGATATCCCTCAAGTTCGGGATCGTCCTCGCCACCCCCTGGATTCTCATCCAAATCTGGCGCTTTGTGGCCACCGGGCTCTACGCCTCCGAACAACGGCTCCTCAAGGCCTTCGCCCCGACCTCCGTCGCCCTGTTCGTGACCGGTGCGTCGTTCATGGTCGTCATGGTCCTCGCAGGCCTCATGCGCTTCCTCATCGGCATGTCCATGTGGTTCCCCATGCCCGACACAAACAACGCGCTCTACAACTTCCTACGCGACGACGCGCCAACGACCCAGACGGCAACGACACAAGAAGCCGCCCCCCCATCCCTGAACGTTCCCGTCGTCGGCGTCGACCCCTCCGAGCCCACCGACGGACAGATCTGGTTCAACACCCACACGAGCAGGCTCAACCTGTACGATCACGACGAACTCTACTTCGTCAGGTTCGACAAGGCCAGCGCAACACAGTTCGTCCAGCCGTTCTTCAGCATCTCCGAGTATCTCGGTTTCGTCGTCAACCTCGCCCTCGCCTTCGGGCTCGGCTTCCAGATACCGATCATCGTCGTGTTCCTCATCGCAATGCACATCATCGGATCGACCCAAATGGCGGCGGCTCGGAAGTATGTCATCCTCTGTGTCGCCATCCTCGCGGCAGTCCTCACCCCATCACCCGACGTAGCAACGATGATGATGCTCGCCGTGCCCATGGTGCTACTCTTCGAGATCGGCCTCATCATCGGCCGCATCGTCGAACGACGCCGAGACAACGCAAGCACCCCCTCAGAGCCAACCGCGTAGCACAGACCCACCGACAACCGTCGCGGCATGCCCCCACCAACCGGCGGTTCGTGCCAAGACAAGTCTTGATTCCCTCGTAAAAACCCCATGAGTTTTGTGCCGCGTGGCCTGTGTCTTGC
>CAYYPB010000261.1:0-4714 GCA_964473405.1 uncultured Planctomycetaceae bacterium | reverse complement strand
AGGCACCGACGGCGCCGATGTGCACAGGTATCCGGGCCCGCTCCAGACCGACCTGGGCGCAGCCGAGCAGGGCGGTCGCGGACTCGACGGCGGCCTGCGTCCCATGCCAAGCGGCTCGGGCAGCGTCTTCGTCGGCCTTGGCTACGAGGAGCTCGTTTTCGCTGGCGTTGTGCTGCTGCCGGAGATTCTCGATGCGCAGCCGCTCTCGTTCGGCATCCTTGAAGCGGACGCGCGATTCTTCCTCGTTGGCCCGCGCCACGGCGAGGTTCGCAGTGGCCTGATCGCAGGTGGTCTGAAATCGGGCGGGGTCAATCCTGGCCAACACGTCGCCGGCCTTGACCTCCGCGTTGAAATCGGCGTGCCACTTGAGGATGCTGCCGCTGACTTGCGAGCCGACGATGACCTTGACGAGCGGTTCGATCGTGCCCGTCGCCGCGACCGTTCTGACGATGTCGCCGCGGGCGATGGGGGCGGTGATGAAGCCACCGGTCTCTTCTTCGGCGACGAGGTAGTCGTAGCCGAGCCAACCGCCTCCGCTGAGGAGCAGCAGCACAACGACAATCGTGAGGGTCTTCATGGTTGCGTTCTCGTGGACCGAGTCGGGCCCGCCGTGCGGACCCATCCTCTCGTGCGCGTGTCTCCCAGGTCTGATCCGCGCGGCGACTCCAGGAGAATCATCGCCCGCACGCGGAGTATATCGCGCGACTTGCGGTTCCTCCATGCGCCGGACGGTGCGTCCGATCTCGTGGTTTGCCTCGACCGCACTGCTCGCGTATGCTACTCGCTTGCATGGATATTCTCCTCGATGACAACGGCATCGCCGTAGCTCTCGCACGCATGGCGGACGAGATCGTTGCGTCGGTTCCCGGTGATTGCGCGTTGGGCGTCGTCGGGATTCGCAGCCGCGGTGACGATCTCGGTCGTCGGCTGATTCACTTGCTGGCCGAACGTGGCTTCGACGACGTCCCGATGGGCACGCTCGACATCACGCTCTATCGCGACGATCTGGCCGAGATAGGCCCATCGGCGGTCGTCCGGACCACCGAGATCCCATTCGACATCGAAGCTCGCACGATCATCCTCGTGGACGATGTGTTGTTTACGGGCCGATCCGTGCGAGCGGCCTTGGCGGCCATCATCGACCTTGGCCGGCCCAAAGCGATCCGCTTGGCGGTCCTCGTGGCCCGCAGCGGCCGCGAACTGCCCATCCAGCCCGATTTCGTCGGCATGCGGACGGACGGCACCGACCAGCACGTCAGCGTCATGTTGCTGGAGACCAGCGGGCTCGATCGCGTGGAGGTGGGTACATGACCGGCCCCAGCGCACCGTTGAACGAGGCCAAGCGGATCGTCGCGGCCGCAAAGGACACGGCCCGTGAGTCGCTCGTCTGGCCGCATCGCGATCTCCTGACGCTGGAGAGCCTCTCGGCTGAAGAAATCACGCTGATTCTAGACACGGCGGCGGCGTTCGAGGACGTCTCGACGCGGAGCGTGAAAAAGGTTCCGGCCCTGCGCGGCCGCGTCGTGGTCAATCTCTTCTTCGAGGACTCGACGCGAACGCGGACGAGCTTCACCCTTGCGGCGCAGCGCCTCAGCGCCGACGTCATCGACTTCAGTGCCAAGACCAGCTCGCTGACCAAGGGCGAGACCCTTCGGGACACGGCCCGGAACATCGAGGCCATGGGCGTGGACATCATCGTCTGCCGCCACTCCGAGGCCGGCGCGACCGGGCTCGTGGCGCGAAACGTGGACTGCTGCGTCATCAACGCCGGGGACGGCCGGCACGAGCATCCGACGCAGGGCCTGCTGGACATGTACACGATCCGGCAGTCGAAGGGACAGCTCGATGACCTGCAAGTGGCGATCGTCGGGGACGTGGGGAACTCTCGCGTGGCTAGGTCCAATCTGCACGGATTGCTCAAGGCGGGGGCCAAGGTCACGTTCGTGGGCCCGACGACGCTCGTGCCCCGGTCGTTCGAGAAACTGGGCGCACGCGTGTGTCACGACTTCGACGCCGTGATCGGCGAGTTCGATGTGATCAACATGCTCCGTGTCCAACAGGAACGCATCGCGTCGAACGTGTTTCCCAGTCTGCAGGAATACTCGCGGCTGTTCGGCCTGACGCACGAGCGGATGGAGCGGGCGAAGCCGGATGTACTCGTCATGCACCCAGGCCCGATCAATCGCGGCGTCGAGATGTCGGGCGAGGTGGCCGACGGCCAGAAGAGTGTGATCCTGCGTCAGGTTACGAACGGCCTTGCGGTGCGCATGGCCGTGATGTTCCTATGCAAACAGGCGGCGGACGCGCGGTAGGACCCAATGGCGAAGAAAGACCTCATCATCAAGGGCGGCCGAGTCATCGATCCCTCGCAGGGACTCGACGAGGTCGCCGACGTGGTGATTCGCGACGGCAAGATCGCCGAGATCGGCCAGGCCAAAGGCGGCGGCGAGATGATCGAGGCCGCCGGGCGAATCGTCTGCCCCGGTCTGATCGACATGCATGTGCATCTGCGCGAACCGGGCGACGAGGATGCCGAGACGATCGCGTCCGGTTGCGCGGCGGCTGCGGCGGGGGGATTCACGTCGATTGCCTCGATGCCCAACACCTCACCCGCCGTGGACAACGAGGCGATGATCGAGTTCGTCCTTCGCCAAGCCGCACGAGCGGACCTCTGCAACGTCCATCCCGTGGGGGCCATCACCAAGGGCCGGAAGGGCAAGGAACTTGCCGAGATTGGTCAGATGGTGAGGGCGGGGGCCGTGGCGTTCAGCGATGACGGTGGGGGCGTTAACAACTCCTCCGTGATGTTCCGCGCCATGCAATATGTCGAGATGTTCGACCGGCCGATCATCCAACACTGCGAAGACGCCGATCTCGTGGGGTCGGGCTGCATGAACGCGGGCGTAACCTCGACGCGACTCGGTCTGGCGGGAATGACCTCGCTCGCCGAGGAAGTGATGATCCAACGCGACCTGCTCATGGCGCAGGCGACGGGCGTGCGGTACCACGTCGCGCACATCTCAACAGCACGGGGTGTGCAGCTCGTCCGCGAGGCCAAGGCCCGGGGCGCGGCCGTGACGACCGAGGTTTGCCCTCACCATCTATTGCTGACGGATCACTGCGTCGAGACCTACGACACGAACTTCAAGATGAACCCGCCGTTGAGAACGCAGGCGGATGTAGACGCTTGTCTCGAAGGCGTTGTCGACGGCACGATCGACTGTCTCGTCACGGATCATGCACCGCACGGGGTCGAGGAGAAGGAGTTCGACTTCCAGACGGCCCCCTTCGGCATCATCGGGCTGGAAGTCGCGCTGGCCCTCTACGCCAAAGCCCTGGTTCACTCGGGGCGCATGCAGTGGCCCGATCTGATCCGTCGAATGACGACAGGCCCCGCCGGCGTCATGGGCATCGACAAGGGCACACTGAAGCAGGGGGCCGACGCGGACGTGACGGTCTTCGACCCCGACCGTGCCTGGGTTGTGGATACCTCTCGGTTCCGATCGCGGAGCCGCAACTGCCCCTACGACGGGTGGGAGCTTCGCGGGCTCGCTACCCAGACGATTGTAGGGGGCAGTCTGAAGTTCGATTTGCGATCCGACATTCCTTGTCCGACGCCCGTGTAGTTCGATGTGGTTTCAGAGTTACGTTTCTAAATCACTATCTCAACAGAGTTTACACTCAGTTCGAGAAGTCCTCTTTTTTGGTTGACCTACTAAGGATTTCCCCTACAATGCACGCGTCCGGTAAGGGCGCGCGATCGCCGTCCCGCCGGAGGGTCGCAAGTCGGATTGGGGTTGGAAGCAGTTTGACTCGGCGGTGAGGGTCTACTCGTCGGCCGGGTCGTTGCGCCCGATGCCATGGGCATCGAGGCGGCGCGCGCCGGTTGTCGGTCGCCGAGCGGCAAGGCGGTGCGGGCATCTCAGGCCCCTCAGGTAAGGAGACCCCCGTGTCATCTCAGCCGCTAGTACCGATTCCTCTGGGCTCGCCCCATCTGCGTCGTCCCCCGATGTTCGAAACGTCGCAATGGCCGTCGACAGGCCCGGAGCAGCAGGAGCAACGAGCCTACACGCGCAGAGACATCACTTGCGATCTGTGGCTCATCGACACGGGTTGGCAGTCGGTCGTCCGCTGCAAGACCGAGAACGTGTCAGATGCGGGTCTTTATGGGAGGTCGCCCATCGGCTACGGCCTGGCCATCGGCCAACGCTATGAAGTTCGCGTTGCCGATACGCATGCGGCCGGGCAGGTTCCGCCCGATCTCGCCCCGTCGCTGGGTTATGCGACGGTCGTCAGGACGCAACTGGATGTCGAGGACCAACGCAGCCACGGCATCGGCTTCGCCTTGAGATACGACGTGCCGCAGTTGCTGCCGGTCTGATCGACGCACCTGTCTGTATTCCGGTTCCTCACGAATGTCCGGAGACTGCGTTGACGCTGGAGCGACGCAAGCTCATAGCCCAAGGCGCGAGCCAACGGTATCTTCACAACTCCACCCGCAGGCGCGAACCGGCCCCGAAGGGGTCGCGGGCAGTAGCCACGGGTGGAGCGCAGCGCAACCCGTGGGATCGCCGGCTCCAAACGAATCCGCCCCGGCAGGGGCGGCGGATGCCGAACGCCTTGAACTCGCCTGGTCGCGCCTGCGCAGGGTGCCACCCGCGCCGCCTTCCGGCGCCCCAACCGCGCTGGGGCGTCGTGCGGGGGTGTGTACGCG
>CAYYPB010000260.1:0-4715 GCA_964473405.1 uncultured Planctomycetaceae bacterium | reverse complement strand
AGGGCGGGGATGCCTATGAGCGTTAGGCCTGTGGCGAAGATGAGGCCGGCGGCTATGGAGATGCCCATGGGGATGAGGAACCTTGCCTGGAAGGAGGTCTCGGTGAGTAGGGGGGCCAGGCCGAGGACGGTCGTGATCGAGGTCAGGAGGATGGCACGCAGGCGCCCCTTGCCGCCTTCGATCACGGCGTCGAAGGCGCTGGCACCCTCGGCGCGGCGGCGATTGATGAACGTCATCAGGATGAGCGAGTCGTTGACCACGATGCCCGACAGCGCGACGATGCCGATGAGCGAGAAGAACGTGATCGTGAACCCCATCACCATGTGGCCGATGATGACGCCGAGGATGCCGAAGGGAATGGCGAACATGACGACCAGCGGCTGCACATAGCTGCGGAACAGGGCGGCGAGAATGGCATAGATGAGCAGCATCGCGGTGGCGAAGTGCCGCATCAGCGAGGCCATCGACTTGGATCGCTCCTCCTGCTGACCACCTTGGCCGATCTGAACGCCGGGGAATGCCGCTTCGATGTCTGGGAACATGTCTTCCAGTGCGTTGTTTATCTGGGAGGCGTTCGCCCCTTCGATGTCCTCGTCGACGTCCGCACTGACCGTGACCGTGCGCTGTTGGTCCTTGCTGCGGATCGTCGCATAGCCGCGGCCCTCGGTGAATCGAGCCACCTCCGAGAATGGCACGAGCGTTCCGTCGGGCGTCGCGACGCGCATCGACTCAAGGTCATAGATGCGCTGCCGGTAGGCCTTCGGATAGCGAACCATGATCTTGACGTCTTCGCGGTCGCGTTGAATGATCTTCGCCTCGAGCCCAAAGAACGCGCCGCGCACCTGCGTGGCGAGCGCGTTCGTCGTCAAGTCCATGGCCCTGGCCGAATCGAGCAGCTCGATCTGAATCTCGCGGCGTCCGGCGTCGAAGTCGTCGCGAATATCGAAGACGCCTGTGAAGTTTCTCAGCTCGGCCTTGACGCGATCGGCCGCGGCCGACAGATCCTCGAGCCGATCACCGCCGATCTCGATCTGAATGGGCGAACCGCCGTAGGAGCCGTGCATGGGAGCGAACTTGAGCGAGTTGATGCCGGAGATGTTCCGCGACTTCTCTCGCAGTTCGCGGATGATGTCTTCGCTCGTCCGGTCGCGTTGCTCGATCGGCTTGAGTTCGATGATGACCTGGCCCAAGTGCGAGGCGTTCGCGGCGACCGAGCCGTCGGTGCTGTATTGCATGCCGAGGAGCGTGTAGAGCGAACCGAGCTCGGGCAACGCGACGATAGCGGCTTCGATGGGCTGCATACTCGCGTCGGTTTGCGTGATGGGTGTACCGACCGGCATCTCGAGCGTGGCCAGCAACGTCTCGGAGTCCGCCTTTGCCCAGAATACGAACGGAACGCGCTCACTCACCATCAAACCGAGCGAGACGGTCAGCGCGGCAATCATGGCGGCCACCGTCACATAGCGATTCCGCACGCCGAACCTCAGTAGGCGGTCGTAGCCGCGCGACAAGATGGTGTCGAGGACGAAGCGATGTATGCCCCGAAAGTGGCTCGCCCAGCCGCGCAGCTCGGAGGATACCGACGGGCGGTCCCTGGGCTTGGGCGACTTGAGCCATTCGGCAAGGTGCGACGGCAGAATCGAGAGCGCTTCAAAGAGCGAAACACTGAGTGCAATCAGCACGATGACCGGCAAGACAGCCATGAAGTCACCGAAACGACCTTCGAGGAACATCAGCGGCGCGAAGGCCACGATCGTCGTGGCGATGGCCGCGATGACGGGCCAGGTGACAGCCTCGGTCCCCTCGATGGCGGCGAGTTTGGGCTCGACGCCGCTCTCCACCTTCGTGAAGACGTGCTCGCCGACGACGATGGCATCGTCGACCAACAGCCCCAGGACGACGATGAGCCCGAACGCGCTCAGTAGGTTCAGCGTATAGCCCATGAGATTCATCACGAGAAACGTGCCGAGGACGGAGATGAGCAGCCCGCTCATGACCCAGAAGGCCACGCGCCAGTTGAGAAACAGGAGCAGCGAGCAGAAAACCCAAAACAGTCCCCACGCGCCATTGCGCGTCAGCAGGTCGATGCGTCCCTCGATGTAGGAGGCCAGATTCGTCGAGGTGACGAGTGTGCCTTTGTCCGAGTAGGGGGTCTTGGTGGCCCTGCGGTACACCTCCGCGCGATCGCGCTCGGCCGATGAACCCAGCGAGCGCATCAGCCGATTTTGCCAGGTGTCTTCCATCGGCTGGTGCAGCTTGCCGGCGACCATGGCCTGGATCTTCCGAGATATCTCGATCGCGTCCTGAGACGGCGTCTTGTAGGCCGTGACGGTGATGGCGGGCTCCGCATTGAACCGAGAGATGACGTCGATGTCCTGGAAGCCGTCGCGAACATCGGCCACGTCCGACAGCCGGATGACCTTGCCCGACGGATCGCTGCGGACGATGATTTCGCCAATGGGTCGGGCCTGATCTTCCTCGCCCATCGTTCGCAGGGCGATGTTGGCCGTGGCGGTCTTGATCTGGCCGGCGGGCAGATCGAGATTGGCTCGCGTGATGGCCTGCGCCACGTCCGGCAGCGACAGACCGTATTCGATGAGTTTCTCCGGCTTGACCTCGATGCTGATTTCGTCTCGGCGCGTGCCGTTGAGCGCGACCCTGGTGACGCCGGGGATGTCGAGCATGTCATCTCGGATGCGCTCGCCGATCTCCTTGAGTTCGTAGGCATCCAGATCGCCGTGATAGGACACGTTGATGACCGGCATCTTCGGCTCGAACTTGGTGACCTGGGGTTCTTCGGCGTCGAGCGGAAACTCGTCCCGCGGGATCGTATCGATCGCTGCCTTGACGTCGGTGACGACCTGGTCCACGTCCTCGACATCGCTGAAGAGAATCGCGTTGATCGAGCTGATGCCCTCGCCGTTGGTCGTTCGGAGCTCCTCGACGCCATCGACGTCTCGGATGACTTCCTCGATCTTCTCGGAGATGCCCTTCTCGACTTCGGCCGGCGTGGCCCCCGGATAGATCGTGCGGACCGAGACCATATTGGGGTTCGTCTCGGGGAACATCTCGCGAACGAGAGTGAACGCCGAGTACGTTCCCGTCACGATGATGGCGATCATCATCAGGTTGACGATCACGGGGTTGTTGACGCTGAATCGGGGGATGGATGTCATCAGGCGGGCTCGATGTGAACGTCAGTTAGCACTGGTCTTCGCGAGTTCGTGCGCCTCTGGCCCGGCCGCGCCGCTCTTCTGGCGGCATCGGACCGTGGCACCCTCGTACAGCAGGTCCAGATTCGTGAGGATGACGCGGTCGCCGGTCGCCAACTCGCCGGTTACCACGGCCCGTTCCCCGACGAATCGCTCAACATGAATAGCACGCGTCTCGACCGTGTCGTTATTCACCACAAGTACGCCGCTGCGGATGATCGCGTCGCGCGGCAGGATGAGTGCGTTACGGATCGTCGGCCCTTCGATGCGGGCCGTCAGAAAGTAGCCCGGCACGAGCGGTGTCCTCTGCTCGTCATTGTCAACCTCCAGATAGGCGACGAACGTTCGGCTGAGCGCGTTCGCCACGGGCGAGAGTCGTTTGACCTTCGCCTCCCACCGCGCATTGGGCATGCTATCCATGCTCAGAACGCAGCCGGAGCCCGGCTTGGTTCGGGGTCGGTCGGACAGCGGCAGCTCGACGGGAATCTCGATGCGTCGTGTGTCGACGAGGTCGGCGACCTGACTGCTTGGCTGGACGTAGTCGCCCGACTCGATCGTGACGCGTTCGATCTGGCCGGAGAACGGCGCGACGATCGTGCATCGCTCGACATCCAGCCGAGCCAGAGCGATGTCGGCCAACCTGGCACTTCGCGAGGCCAGCACGGCCGACCGACGGGCCGGCAGAAGGTCGCGTTCGTTTTCCAGCTTGCGCATCTCGCGCAGACGGCTCTGGAGCGCCAGCCGCGCGAAGTCCCATTCCTTCTTCGAAGCGTGGTTCTTCTCGTGCAGCTCACTGAGACGGTCGTACTCGGCCTGCGTGATGCGGACTTCACCCTCGGCGATGTCGATGAGCCGCTGGATGTTGGTCTTCTCGATGTCCAGGCGGGACAACTGGGCCTCGATGTCGGCCAGATCGCTCTCGGCCCTATCGAGGCGACGCTTGTATTGCCGGTCGTCGATCTGAACGAGCGTCTCGCCTTTCTTGGCTCGGGCCCCGTCCTTGATGTGATCCGGAACGTGAACGATCAGGCCGCCCACTTCCGCGGCAATCGTGATCCGGCGATCGGACCGTGCGCTGCCGTAGCCGACGACCGTGTCTTTGAGATCCTCGGCCGCGAGGGTCTGGACCTCGACGAGCGGCGGCAGGATGATCGATGCCGTCTTGGCCGCTGCGGGCGGATGTTTGACGAGGTAGCTGAATATCCCGTATCCCCCTCCGATGAGGAAAACAACGAGCGCGACCGAGACGGCGACGCGCAACGCGGTTTCGGCACGGGAGGGTGGCGGGTAGGCGGGTGTTTCTGATGGCATGACGTTGGCGGTCTTCCTCGTTTTCTCGTGTTACGCGGGCGGCTCCGTGAAGGGTACTCCTCCCGCGTCGAATGGCATGCTCGCAGGCCCCAGACCCCTCATTGTAGAGGAAGAACGATATGGAAGCCAGACCGTCTCGCGGCGGCGCCTCGATGACCCTGAAGCTGATGGTCGAGCAACCCCTGAAGGCTC
>CAYYPB010000259.1:0-4751 GCA_964473405.1 uncultured Planctomycetaceae bacterium | reverse complement strand
CCATAAGTCCTCCTGCACGAGGCGGGGGCACCCCTCTTCCCCCCCCTGCGAGCCCGCCTCGTCTTCCTTTCAATGGGCGCGTCCGGACGGCACACGACCGCCGGTGGGTATTCACAAGTCGCCGACCGCCCCAGCGGTCGCGACCGATCGACATTTCTCTTGTGATATCGAAGATCGCCTGATCCCACGCAGGGCACCCGAGCACATCTTCGGGACGAACTCGAGGGAATCCACGTCCAGCTCGTCCCGGCCGCGCGTCGCCGGCGAGTACCGCCGACCGCGTCCGCCGCCAAAAGCGGCTCACTATAACGCCCCCCCGCGCCGGGCATCAAGCACGTCAACAGCAGTTTCCGGACCGTTTCACTCCAGCCACACACACCCACGCGTCGCTCCGCTCCCTCAGCCCACGGCTTTGCCGTGGGTGCATCAGCACGCCGCCCCTATCATCACCCACGGCAAAGCCGTGGACTGAGGGAACCGACTACATCGCCCGGGCGCGAACGGGATACTCGATGCGGCAAGGGCGGCGTAACTTATTGTCAGTACACATGTTACATCGCACCCAGCGGTTGCAGCCGGACCCGTTGAATGTCGCGATTCGGCCCCACGAAGTTTGACCCGCCCCGGCGACGGACTAACATGCAATCCCTTGGGCCTACATGACGGCTGTCCGAGCTGGCCCGCCGACCCTGTTCGACCCTAGGAGCCGCACCATGACAAGCCGAAACAACCTCCGAATCGCCGCGGTCGCCCTCACCCTCGCAGCCTTCCTCGCCACCCCGGCTGCGACCTCCGCAGGCCCCAAGGGCGTGGCCACCGTCGAAATGGAAGGCAGCGCCGCCGGCACAAATGCCAATGCCATGGAAGAAGCCAGGATGGACGCCCTCCGCAAGGCTGTCTCCCGCGTTTGCGGCGAGTTCATCAGCGCCCAGACCAAGGTGAAAAACTACCAGGCCGTCTATGACAAGACGATGGCCCTGGCCGTGGGATACGTCACCGAGTCCAGCGTACTCAGTCGACGCGTCGTCGATGGCATCAGCTACTGCAAGGTCCGCGCTACCGTCTCCAAGGCCAGCTTCGAAAAAGAATGGGCCCGCTTGCTGCACACGATCGACGCCGAAGACAACCCCCGTTGCATCGTCGTCGTCATCGAAGACAGCAACGTGGACGACAACACTCCGCCCAAGGCCAACGGCGTCGTCCAGGGCGTTCTCGAGAACTTCTTCATCAAGAAGGGCCTCCAGGTCATGGACCAGGGGGCTTCGGCCAAGGTCCGCGAACGAGACGTCGCCCTGGCCGCGATCAACGACGACATCAACAGACTCGCCGCCATTGCAGCCTCGTTTAAGGCAGACGTCGTCATTCGCGGCGTCGCCGAGGCCCGACGCGCCGGGTCAACCGAGATCAGCGGCCGCACCCTCCACAAGTGGAGCGGGACGATCACGATCCGAGCCTATCACACGGACAGCGCCCAGATGCTGATGTCCAACACATACTCGGCGTCCAAATCCACGATCCATGGCAATGCGGGCGGAGACGCCGTCCTGAAGGCATGCGCCGACAAGAACGCCGGCCAGATCCTCAAAGACATCGGCGGCGCGTGGCGCAAACGACAAAACGTTCGACGAACCGTGCAGATCACCCTGCACCGTTGCAGTCGCAAGGATTTCAAGGCCTTCCAGGCCGCCGCGACCCAGCTCAAGGGCGTCCAGAACGTTCGACTCAAGGAGCTCGTCAACAACGTCTGTCAGATAGAGGTCGACTGGGCCTACGACGTCGAACGACTCGTCTCACGCATCGAGGAATTGAAGGTCGACGGCACGACCTACGAAATCACCGAGCAAACGCACGATCGCGTCATGATAAGGCTCGTCAAGTAGGCCTGACCTTCCCCTAGCCCCCGGCTCCGCCGGGGATAACGCCGGCGGGTTTCGCCGGCAGGGTGCCCCATCCCCTCTGGGGGTGGCGGACGGAAACAAAAGAGCAGTGGGCTTCAGCCCGCCAAGCCGTTCGTACACGAGGATTCCATCCCATGGCCGAACGGTCGCCCCCCGCGAACATCACCTTCACGATCAACGGCAAGCAAGCCCGCGTCGAGATTCGCGACAAGACCCTGCTCGACACCCTGCGCGACGACCTCGGCATCACCTCTCCCAAGCGAGGCTGTCAGCCCCAAGGTCAATGCGGCGCCTGCACCGTCCTCGTCGACGACAAGCCCCGCCTCTCCTGCACGATCAAAGCCGCGCAAGTCGCCGGCAAACGCATCACCACGCTCGAAGGTCTCTCCGAGATCGACCGCGAGCAGATCGCCGATTGCTTCGTTCGAAGCGGCGCCGTCCAATGCGGCTTCTGCACGCCGGGATTGGCCATCAGGGCACACGCCCTTTTGCAGCGCAACCCCAGCCCCGCTCGCTCGCAAATCGCCGCCGACATGCGAGCCCACCTCTGCCGCTGCACCGGCTACGAGCAGATCATCGACGCCATCGAGTTGCTCGCCAAGGTCCGACGCGGCGAAACCGCACGCACCGACGCGCCCGCCGGCCGTGTGGGGACCCATCTGCCCAAGCACGAGGGGACGGCACTGGCACTCGGCGAGCGAACATTCATCGACGACATCACGACCCCCGGCATGGCCCACGCCGCCCTACGGTTCAGCGACCATCCGCGAGCGTTGGTTCGCCGCATCGACACCACGGTCGCCGCAGCCGCCGACGGCGTCATCCGTATCGTCACCGACGACGACGTACCCGGGGATCGCCGCGTCGGACTCATCGTCAACGACTGGCCCATATTCGTGGCCGAGGGCGAGGAAACGCGCTGCGTCGGCGACGTGATCGCCGCCGTCCTGGCCGACAGCGAAACATCAGCCCGTCGCGCCGCCGCCCTCATCGAAATCGACTACGACGTTCGCCAGCCCATCACCGATCCGCTCGAAGCACTGAAACCCGACGCCTCGCCGATCCACCCCGGCGGCAATCTGCTATCGCACTGCACGCTCGATCGCGGCGATATCGACGCGGCCTTCACCGGCAGCGCGCACATCGTCGAAGGCGAGTGGCAAACCCAACGCATCGAGCATCTGTTCCTCGAACCCGAAGCCTGCATCGCCATGCCCGTCAACTGGCAAAACGGGCACGCAGAGTCGTGGAGCGACGCCGTCACAAACGAGAGATACATCGGAGCGGACCACTGGCCCGGCAACGATCTCGGCCTTCACGTCCTGACCCAAGGCCAGGGCATCTTCGACGACCGTCGACAATGCGCCGCCGCACTCGGATGGGCCGCCGAGCGCATGCGCTTCGAGCTCATCTCCAACGGCGGGGCATTCGGCGGAAAGGAAGACCTCTCGATCCAGGCCCAAACCTGCCTCCTGGCCGCACTGACCCGACGACCCGTGAAGACCGTACTCAACCGCGAAGAGAGCATGAGGCTCCATCCCAAACGACACCCCGTCACGATCCAGTGCAAACTCGGATGCGACGCCAACGGCCGACTCACCGCCCTGCAAAGTCGCGTCATCGGCGACACGGGTGCCTATGCCTCGGTCGGAGCCAAGGTACTCGAACGCGCCGCGGGCCACGCCGCCGGGCCCTACCGTTTCGACGCCGTGTCCATCGAGTCCCTCGCGGTCTACACAAACAACCCACCCAGCGGCGCCATGCGCGGCTTCGGCGTCAATCAAACCGCCTTCGCCATCGAAGGCTGCATCGACCAACTCGGCGAAAAGGTCGGCATCGACGGCTGGGAAATCCGCAACCGCAACATTCTCGAACCCGGCGACACGTTCTGCACCGGCCAACAGCTCACCAAACCGTTCGGCCTGCGTCGCACGCTCGAAGCCGTCAAAGACGCCTATCGCGGAGCCAAGTTCGCCGGCATCGCCTGCGGCATCAAGAATGTCGGCGTCGGCGGCGCCCTGCCCGAACGCGGCCGTGCCACACTGAGCGTCGCCGCCGACGGCCGAATCACCATCCGATCGGGCTTCACCGAAATGGGCCAGGGCCTGTTCACCGTCTTGATCCAGACCGCCGTCGAAGAATCGGGGCTTCGCGCCGACCTCTTCGACGTGACAACCGACACGCGAGACGATCTCGACTGCGGCCAGACGACCGGCAGTCGCGGCACAGTACTCGGCTGCCACGGCGTTCGACTCGCCGCTCGGAAACTCCGGGCGGACCTCGATACCGGCCGATCCATCGCCGATCTGGCGGGCACCGTCTATCGCGGCGACTGGCAAAGCAATCGAACGCACGAAATCGGCGCCGACATCGAAAACCCCACGACACATCTCACATACGGCTTCGCGACGCAGGTCGTCATCCTGGACGAGCGGGGGCGCATCACCAAAGTCATCGCCGCCCACGATGTCGGCCGGACGATCAATCCGCTGCTCCTGCGCGGCCAGATCGTCGGCTCGATCCACATGGGGCTGGGCTACGCCCTGACCGAGAACTTCGTTGTTGAGGCCGGCGAGATTCAGACGCCAGACATGAAGTCATGCGGCGTACTCCGCGCCCACCAGATGCCAGACGTGGAGATCTTCCTGGTCGAGGAACCCGACGAGGACTGCCCCTACGGGGCACGCGGCGTCGGTGAAATCGGCCTCGTCCCGACGGCCCCTGCAGTCGCGGCGGCGTTATACTCCTATGATGGGATCCGACGCCGTGCGCTGCCGATGCAAGATTCCCCGGCGGCACGAGGGATTCGAGGGGCGCGATAATGCGCAGCCGCGCGTCGACGAGCCGCGGGCT
>CAYYPB010000258.1:0-4774 GCA_964473405.1 uncultured Planctomycetaceae bacterium | reverse complement strand
ACTGTCCTACCACCAGTGCGAGGAAGAACACACTCATCATGAAGCAGGTCGCTCTGGCGTTCGACATCGAGCCGTCAAAGATGCCGGTCGAGTCGCGCGTGTTCACGTTGAAGTATGCCGACGCGACGGAGTTGGCGGAGAAGATCGACAACATGTTGAGCGGCAGCGAATCGCTGACGCAGCGGCCCGGCGGCGGTGACAGCAAGGGTGTGCCCGACAGCGAGGCCGGGGCGCTGGTCTACAAGGCGGTTGTGACGGCCGATGCGCGGACGAATCAGATCGTCGTCGTGGGCCGGCCCGAGGCGGTGAGTGTGATGGCCGGGCTGATCGAGAGCCTGGACATTCGCGGTCAGGGGATCATGCCGTTCGACATCGTGAAGCTGGAACATGCCAGCGCGACGGGGCTGGCGACGGCGCTCACCGAGATGATGGACGAGCGGAAGTCGACCGTCACTGGCGGCGAGAACGTCGAGAAGAGCGAGACGGTCATCATCAAGGCCGATGCTCGGGCCAACACGCTGATCATCGCCGCCAAGCGCGAACGGATGGAGGAGTTGCGGGAACTCATCGCCAAGCTGGATATCAAGGCGCTCGAACTGATCGAGAATATCCGGACGATCACGTTGAAGGACAGCAACGCGGTGGACATGTCAGAGAAGCTGAAGGATCTCTGGCAGCAGCGCATCGACCAGCGCGATAGCGGCAGCGGCGGATTGCAGCTGGAGATTCCCGCTATTGTCGCCGACGAGCGGAGCAATTCGCTGATCGTCGCGGCGAGCCCCAGCGACTTCGAGGCGATCAAGGCCGTTGTCGACAAGATCGAAAACCTGCCGCTGAACCCCATGGTGGACTTGTACATCGTGGGGGTGAAGTTCAACTCCGCGTCGCAGTTGTCCGGCCCTCTGCAGAACTTGTTCGAGCAGCGGGCCCAGATGAGCACGCCGACGGGCGAGCCTCGGCCCGAGGACAAAGTGACGATCGAGGTGGACGAGGTGACGAACTCGTTACTCGTCGCGGCCTCGAAAGTGAACTACGACCTGTTGGTCGAGAAGGTTCGGGTGTTGGACGTCGAGACGGGCGTGTTGGGTCAGATCGAGTTCTTCGACTGCAAGAACGTCAATGCCGGTCGCGTCAAGGACGTGCTCGACGAGATCTTCCAGGACGGGCCGTACAAGCCGGGCAGCACGGGCGGCGGCGAGATCGCCCAGGAACGTGAGAAGGTGACGACAGTCGTCGATACTCGGGCCAACTCGGTGATCGTCTCGGCGAGCCCCGAGAACATGGAAGTAGCTCGCAACATCTACAATCGGATGAACAGCGTGACCGAGCCGTGGGACGTGGCCATCACGAAAATGGTCACGCTCCAGTATGCCGACCCGGTGGTGATCGCCGCTCAGGTAGAGGGTCACTTCGAGGAGCTCGAGAACATCCGCGGCACGGAAGGTGAGTCCGGCGGTGGCCGACTGTTCGGCGTGACCATCATCTCGGACGAGCGCCGCAATCGGGTCATCATCGGCGGCACGAAGGACGGCATCGATAGCGCGGTGCAGTTGATCGCGAAGTTGGACGTCGCCCCGACGACACATTCTCACCTCACGAAGGTGTACACGCTTCGCGAGTCGCCGGCGGAGAAGGTCGGCGAGATGATTCGCAACGTCTTCGAGGCGCGGAACCAGCAGCGCGGGGACACGGGGGCGCAGGTTCCGGACATCACGGTGACCGTCGAGTCAAACGAGGCGAACCAGATTCTGTTGGTTGACGCCTCGCGGATGGACCACGTCCTGATCGAGGAGTTGATCGCGGAGTTGGACCGCCCCACGGCGATCTTGGCGAAGGTGGATGTCTTCCCGTTGACTAAGGCGACGGCGGCGAGAGTCAAGGAGATCATCGACGAGGTGTATCAAGGTGGACAGAGCGACAGCGGATTGTCTGTCGTCGTCGTTGAGGATCAGCGGACCAACTCTGTGGTCGTCGCGGCCCCTCCCGGCGAACTGGAGAACGTTGCTCAGTTGGTCAAGCAGCTCGACGAAGTGGAGATCAACGGCACCGTCGACTTGGGCATCTTCTTCTGCGAGAACGAAGACGCGAGCAAGATGGCCGAGTTGCTCCGCGAGATCATGACGGGCGAGGGTGGCGACGGCGGCGGCGCGGCGGAGGACGAGGAAGTCCGCGCCCTCAAGACGTTCCTGATGAGTTACAACGCACGGAACGAGGATGGCAGCGGTAAGGTCCACCAGGTTGTTCGCGAGAATGTCCAGATCGCCTACAACGAACGGACGAACAGTGTCATCGTGATGGCTCCTCCGGCATCGTTGGAGTTGATCAAGCAGTTGATCCGCAAGCTGGATAGCGTCCAGAAGCGCGAGGTGATGGTCAAGGTCTTCATGCTCCGCCATGCCGACGCGACGCGGTTGGTCGAGTTGCTCGAAGAGATGTTCGCCCAGGACGAGGGCTCGGAGGCCGAACAGGAGTTCCAGCGCGGTCGCGAGATGAACGTCGAGGGCGGCGGATCGAGTGTGGGCCACATGCCGACGGCATCGTCGCAGGGCGGCACGACGCAGAAGGGCACCTTCGGCCGGCCTCGGACGTCGTTCGTGCCCGACGAACGGACGAACTCGGTCATCGTGGCCGGTTGGCCCGAGGATGTGGCCGTGGCCGCTGACATTATCGATCAGCTCGATTCCCGAGAGATGCGCAATCGCGAGCCGACGGTCTATACGGTCGTCAATCACGAGGCCGAAGATCTCCAGACGGCGCTGCAGGGTTACTTCGATTCCGAGGCGCAAGTCTACGAAGGGATCGAAGGCGTCTCTCCGTATCAACAGCTCGAACAGGAAGTGTCGGTTGTCGCGCACCCGGAGTCGAACCAGTTGATTCTCGCGACGAGTCCGCGGCTTCAGTCGGAGGTCTTGCGGATCGTCGAGATGCTCGACATGGCGCCGCCCCAGGTGATGATCGAAGTGATGATCGCCGAGGTGACGATCGACGATCGGTTCGAGATGGGTCTCGAGTTTGCGTTGCAGGAGCTTCGGTTCAGCGAGACGGCCGTGCCGGGGCCCAACGGGATTCTCCAGAGTAGCCACTTCGACATTGTCGGAGGAACCGATCTCGGTGCCGGCGGTGGTACGGGCTTGGGCGGTTTCAGCTTCACGATCACAGGCGAGGACTTCAACTTCCTCGTTCGCGCGCTTCAGACGGACAGCCGGCTGGAGATCATCCAGAAGCCCAAGATCATGTGCCAGGATAATGAGGAGGCCAACATCACGGTCGGCTCAAGGGTTCCGTTCCCCACGGGCGGGACCGTGTCGGATGCGGGGCAGGTGACGACGCAGGTCGAGTATGAGAACGTCGGCATCATTCTCGATGTGGAACCGAACATCAATCCGGACGGCTATGTGTATCTGCGCGTGGCACCCGAGATCTCGGCGATCACGGGCTCGAACGTCCCCCTGGGCAACGGCATTTTCGCCCCCATCTTTTCCGAACGCTCCGCCGAAACGACCGTGGCCGTCAAGGACGGCGAGACGGTGGTCATCGGCGGTCTGATTACCACGAGCGAAAGCGAAAGCGAGAGCAAGGTTCCCTTGCTGGGCGATATTCCAGGCGTTGGGAATCTGTTCCGGACGACGACGCGCACCAAGAACAAGACCGAATTGCTGATCGCCTTGACGCCGACGATCGTGCGGACGGTCGAGGATGCCAGGCGGATGAGCCGAAAGCATCGCGACGGGTCCGGCATCATCACGCGCAACATGAAGCAGAGCCCGCTGTTCGACGGACTGCGGATTTCGCCGGATTCGGAAGATGAAATCGATTCGATCGATGCAGTGCCCCAGACAGTCGAGCCGATGGATCGGCCGCGGGAAACCGTGCCGATCGAGGTGAGCCCGAAGAAGCAGTATGGTCCGAAGGCCCCGCGATATGGGCCGTCGGTCGCGTCGGGTGCGAGTGCGCCTGTCGCTCGGCGTTCTGCTCGGAGTTCCCCCGGTCTGTATGTTTCGCTCGAGACGGCGAGTTCATCGCCCGAAGATGCCCCGACGCCGCGCTACGACGTCGGGACGCACCGATAGGAACGGCCATGCACCCATTGAGGCGTTGTCATCTCTACGCGTTGCTGGCTGTCGCGGTGCTCGGTCAAGCCGGCTGCATGGTTCCGACAAACAACGTAGTCGAGGCCGAGCGACCGGCCGTACCGTTCGTGCCGCCGGAGACGCCGGTTTCAGACATCGTCCGCGTTTTTCTCATCTATCCGACCGTTCCCTGGCTCGTGTTCGACGACCAGGGCGGTGGCCGGGTCGATGGGTTCACTTGTTCGGTGTATCTGATCAGTCCTGTGTACGATCCGGTGAGTGGAAAGACCCACGAGAAGGGCATGTTTGGCTCGGGGACGATCGTGGTGGAGATGTATCGCCTGGGCGTGGACGCCGCTGGACGGGAGGTTTCGGCGCTGGTGCAAACCTGGGATCTCCCGCCGGAGCAGGCAATGAGATTCCGCGGTCGCAAGCCGAAGTTCCTGGGCTGGTGGGGCTACGGTCTGCGGTTGCGATGGGACAAGGACGTGAACGTGACGGACGAAGATGTGGCGATCGTCGTCAAGTATGTTCGCGACGATGGCCGCGTCGTGCCGACGCGGCGGAAGGTGATGCACGTTCCGTCCAGGGGGCTCTAGTGCATCGCCACACACGAATGTGCGGGTTGACGAGGTTCCAAACGTCTCTGTGGCACCGTCTCTGTGGCACCGGCGTCCCGCCGGGGGGGGACCACAGGCGGTGCG
>CAYYPB010000257.1:0-4793 GCA_964473405.1 uncultured Planctomycetaceae bacterium | reverse complement strand
TCGGCCACTCCCTTACGGTCGCGGTTCGGCCACTCCCTTACGGTCGCGGCTCGGCTTGGGGCGGTCTGGCGAACCCGCAAGAACAGGTGTGACCCGACACTAGGGGCTTGCGCGAGGATTCGCCGATCGGGCCGTCCGGGGCCGCTGTCAGTGGATCGGTCGGCTGAATCGGGGGCTTGATGGAGAACCCGATTCGCGCGACGGGCGGCCGACTCCCCGTTTCGGCGGTTGTGCGTATAATCTCGGCATGACGACACTGGACTATCGGACGGCGGGCGAATCTCACGGGCAGGCGCTGATCGCGCTGGTGGAAGGGTTGCCGGCCGGGCTGGCGATCGACGAGGACGCGATCAACGATGCGTTGCGTCGGCGGCAGGGGGGCTGTGGCCGCGGTGGCCGGATGAAGATCGAACGGGACGTGATCAACATCCTGTCCGGCATTCGCGCCGGCGTGAGCATCGGGAGTCCCCTGGCGATTCAACTGGCGAACAAGGACTGGCGGATCGATTCGGCACCGGCGGTTCACCGGCCTCGGCCGGGTCATGCCGACTTCGCCGGCGCGATGAAATGGCTGACGACCGACTGCCGTTCGACGCTCGAGCGAGCCAGTGCGCGGGAGACTGCGGCGCGCGTGGCGGCCGGGGCGGTCGCGGCATGTCTCCTGCGGGCTTTCAAGGTCGAGGTCGTGGGCTATGTCGTGCGCATTGGCACCGTCGAGGCGACGGTCGATCCGGGCATGCCGACTGCGGCTTTGATCGCCTCGAGGGATGGCAATGATGCCTACTGCCCCGACTCACAGGCCGCGGCGCGGATGATCGACGCCGTCGCCCAGGCACGGGCCGACAAGGACACGCTCGGCGGCATCGTCGAAGTGCGAGTCATCGGGATGCCCCCGGGGATCGGCAGTTGTTCGCGTTGGCAGGACCGGCTCGATGGCCGCCTGATGGGGGCGGTCGGTTCGATCCAGGCCTTCAAGGGCGTCGAGATCGGGCTCGGTTTTGGCTGCGGCGAACGACCGGGCAGTCGGGTTCATGACGAGATCGCGTTTGATCCGTCGCGCCAGGCGGAGGCGAATCTGGGATTCCACCGGCGGAGCAACAACGCCGGCGGGCTCGAGGGCGGCATGACGAACGGGATGCCGATCATCGTCCGGGCCGCAATGAAGCCGATCAGCACGCTGCTCAAGGGCTTGAACAGCGTGAATCTGGATACGCTCCAACCCGAGCGAAGCGACTACGAACGGAGCGACATTTGCGCTGTTCCGGCGGCGAGCGTCGTGGCCCAGCACGTCGTGGCATTCGAGATCGCCCGGGCCTTGCTGGAGAAGTTCGGCGGCGACACGATGCACGCGGTTCGGGCTTCATACGAATCGTATTTGTCTCAGGCTCGTCGCCTGGGCGGGGCCTAGGTCGGCGATTGCTCTGGAGACTGCGCAACGTTCCGGCGAGTGAATCTCACGCGTAGGGTTCGTTCATTCACATCATGCGTCCACACCGAAAGGCGATTCTGGTTCTGGCTGTCGTCCTCACGGGCGGGTCCTTGGGGTTCACGACCGCCTACGGGCTGTGGATCGGCAGCGATTCGCATCGGCGGCAAGTCGAAGAAGAGCTGACGGCTTTCTTCGAGCTGCCCTGTGAGGTCGGCGGGATTAGGCCCCGGACGTTCGACAGCCGGGCCTTTGAAGATGTCGTGATCTACCTCAGGGATCGACGCGACAGGGTCTTCTCTTGCGAGCGGGCGATCTGGCAGGATGTGGAAAGGCGAGGCGAGCTTGCGAGCAGGCTGGAGTTGCACAACGGCGTGCTGCTGCTGGGGTCAGACAAGTGGCAGGGCGGTGACTATCAGCAGCTCATCCAGTCGGGGCTCGGGCACGATTTCGAGGCCCTGGATCTTGCCGAGGTTTCACTGTCGGCGTTCGAGATCGGGTTTGCCCGTGGGGTGTTTTCGCTGCGATGCCGAGATGTGTCGGGCTCGGTCGACTTGAGCGACTCGGAGGAGGGCGTTGCCCGGCTGAGCGCCTATGAGTTGAACGGGCTGTCCGTGCCGGACGGCGTTCGGATCTACGCTCGGTTCTCACCGCGCAATGGCGTTGATGTGTCGGAACTGGTTCTGACGTTGCCAGAGGTGCCGTTGGCATCGGTCGGGCTGAGCGAGTTGCTGAGTGGGCGCGTTAGTCGGGGCCGATTCGCCGGGCGCGTGCAGTATCTGGCCGGAACCGAGGAGGAGCCGCCGGAAGTCTGGGTGCGGGGCGATCTGGTGGACGCCGATCTGGCCGAGTTAACGGCTGGCATGCCGCTGGGGCCTTTCGAGGGGACATTCTCCGTGAACGTGCATGCGGCCCGGGTGAGCGACTCGGTCATTACCCATTTTCAGGGGCGCGGTCGCATCCGCGACCTTTCGTTCGATGCGTTCGCGCCGCTGTTTGGCCTCGATGCCCTGTCAGGCAGCGCTTCTCTAGACTTTCATCAAGTTGACTTGGCCCTGGGGCGGATCAATCGGGTTCGCATCGGAGGGAGTATCAAGGGTATTTCCCTGGAGCAGATCCTCCAGCGGTGGGGCAACGGTTCGGCGACGGGGCGGTTGGCAGTCAGAATTCACAACCTGGATATCGAGGGCGAGACGATCAGATCAGCCGACATCCAAGTCACGGCAATTCCGCCGGTGGGCGAGCCCGGGACGATCGATCGCACGTTGCTGCTGGGCGTGGCCGAGCGATTGTTCGACTTTTCCTGGCCGGCCGGCCTTCCCCAGCGGCTGCTGCCGGAGCACCTGGAATACACGGAGTTCGGTATGCGGCTATTGGTGCAGGACAACCGGCTTCGGATTCTTGGGACACACGGGGCGGACGGGGACACAATTCTGACACTCCGCGTCTTCGGTAAGCCGTTCGGGCTCGTCAAGGAACAATCGGGCGTAATCGACTTGGGGCCGCACATCAGGGAACTCCTTGGTCGTGCCCGATCATATGACCCTGGGCGTGTCAGGGAGTGGTGGGAGTCTCAGCAAGGCGGTTGAATCGCGGTTGAATGGACCGCACGTCGTTTTCGTCTCAGTTTCTTTTTCTCGCGCGTGACAACCCCGGATCACTCTGTTAGGATTCCGTGCAATTGTTGGGGCTCGGGCCGACTTGTGGAAGAGTAGGTACGAGCGTTTGAGGTATAAATGCGATGGTGAAAACTCTAGTGATTGACGGCGATCGTCTTCGTCGGCTCATGCGGCTCTGTCGTCTGCTCGGTCGCGGGCGCGGTCTGAGTCTGGTCCAGTTGCAGAGCAAGCTGGGCACCTCTCGGCGGACGGTCTTTCGTGAGCTGAATGCTCTGGAGGACGTCGGCATCAAGATCGATCTGATCGACAGTTCGTACCGCGTGAAGCAAGGCGATGCGGCTTGCTGCAAGCTGTTCAGAGAGCATTACACTTCGGAACTCTCGAAGTTGCTGAAGGCCTGCTTCAAGAAGTAGGCTTCCCAGCGACTCCTTCGCGGACGCGCGTCCCGGCAGGGCGAGTGAAGAGAATCTTCGCCCGGCCGGGACCGTCGTCGGCGATGCGTCAGGCGACCTCCACGAACTTTCGGATGTTCGAGACGAGCTGTTCGGCCGTGTTCTGTTTGGACAGGTCGAACGGTAGAAACGTGCCGTGGTTGTGGTTGCTGGCGAGGATGATCAGCCTGTCTAGTACGTGCGCGAAGCCCTGGTCCTGGGGCTGATGGCCCGTGATGAAAACGTCTGCGTCGAGCAACTCGGCCAGGGCGTCGATGTGCGGTTGGCTGTAGCGGCGACCCCATACGAGTCTGAACGTGGTTCGGCAGGTCTCGAGGCCCTCTCGCGTCATCGGCTGCGCAAATATACTAGCGTCGAACTCTTCCATGTCGCTGACACTGGGCAGGGAGTGTGACATCCAGACGCGGTTTTCCGTGCGGATGGCGATGGGGAACGACGCGATGAAGTCTTTCATGGCTTCGAGAACATCGTCGGCCTTGCCGTTCCCATAGGCGGCGCGGACGGCGCTGTCGTACTCCTCGCAGACGATGCGGCTGTTCTTGGCGATCAGATAGCCGGTGAGTTGGGCCAACTCGTGGTTGGATTGCAGGAAGTGAACCTGCTCGGGATACTCGCACTTGTACTCGGCGGCGGCGAGCAGCAGTTCGTGAGAATCGTCCACGTCCGCAAGTGCATCCAGGTCGGCGTGGATCATCTCGTGCAGGACGACATGTCGAGCGTGGGCCCGATCGAGCATCGCATACTTGCGAAGCTTGTCGAAGTTCTTCATGTGTCCGTGGAGGTCGCCGGTCATGACGAGCTGGCCATAGGCGGGCAGGCGGAGGATGCAGCCGTCTCGGTGGGCCTCTTCGCGGTTGTGGCAGGCCGCCTCCGCGAAGGTGGCGATCGCCGCTGCGGCGTCGCAGTGTCCTGTGTGTGTCGGCTGTGTCACCTGCCATCCCCCGGGGTCTGATCCGTATCTCTGATCGCGTCACTATCATAGCCTTCGTCGGGGGGGCTTTCCAGTTCTTCGGCTTCGCTCGGGCCGGGTCGGCGCTTCGTCAGGACGTGATGGGCGATCTCCAGCCGGCCGATCACGTCGCGCATGTCCGAGGGCCGGCGATGTCGCTCGTAGCGGCAACACTCCATGACCAGACGCGACAACACCGAGGGGATGTCCGCGTTGATTTCCTGAGGGGTGGGGACGGCCGATGGCTGGCGGACATCCTGCCGGCGGCGTTTCTTCGAGATGACCGTCGGGTAGGGAGCGCCGGTCCGCGTCCAATAGAGGTGCGCGGCGACGTGTACGACAAGTCG
>CAYYPB010000256.1:0-4797 GCA_964473405.1 uncultured Planctomycetaceae bacterium | reverse complement strand
CCGCCGAAACTGTCATGGACCCTCTGCCGGGGAACGCCCCGGGCGGACATTCGCCCTATCGCCCCCCCCGCCAGAGCCGAGGGCTACGGGGGCACGCGCTCGCAGATGAAGCCCGATTCGGGCATTGGCCCGATTGCCATCGACCACGAAAAAGACCGCCGCGCCTATCGACGCGGCGGCCTTGGATGATCGAGTATTGCGACGAGGCGTGTCACCGCCCAGCGGCAGCTATGCGGCGGCCTGGACCTTGCTCTGGGCCAGGGCGACCAGGGCGTCAAACGCCTCGGGGTCGGCGATGGCGATCTCGCTGAGCATCTTGCGATTCAGGTCGATCGAGGAACGCTTCAGGCCGCACATGAACTTGCTGTAGGACGTGCCGCGAGCACGGCAGGCACCGGTGATGCGGGTGATCCACAGCCGTCGGAAATCGCCCTTGCGCTTGCGGCGATCGCGATAGGCGAAGACGCCGGCGCGAACGACCGTGTCCCGGGCCGTGCGGAGGAGCTTGCTGCGGCCACCGTAGTAGCCCTTGGCCGATTTCAGAATGCGTTTGACCCGTCTGTGACGGGCGACGCCGCCTTTGGTGCGTGGCATCGAAGAGTCTCCGACTTACTTAAGGTCTCAACATCGCGGGCAACCGTCGCCAGAGGCGAGCCCGGGAAGGGAACTATGACATCAACAACATGCGTTTGAGCCGAGCGACGAGCTTGGGGTTCTCGAGGTTGACGTGCTTTCGCAGACCTCGTCGGCGGTTGCCGTCCTTGTGGCTCATCAAGTGGCCGGCATTGCTCTTGTTGTAGCGAAGTTTGCCCCCGGCGGAGATCTTCACGCGCTTGGCAAGTCCCTTGTGGCGTTTCATCTTCGGCATCGCGCGTATCTCCGTGGGCGGCCAGTTTCACTAGCAAGCCCCGCATCATACTCCGGCTCGGGGAGGGCTGCAAGGGGTCCGATGGCGCGGAATCGCGGGTCTCCCGCCGTCGAACCCCGTGTGCCGCAACGCCCGATAAGCGGGTTCGCAACGCGGCGGCGTTACTCGGCGGCGGGCTGTGCGGAGTCCGCCTTTGGCGCCGCTGCCGGCTGTTGGGCCGGTGCGGGGACGGTCACCGGCGCCGTCGCGCTGGGTGGACTGCCGGCCTCGGGGACGGCGGCATCAGGCTTGGGATCGGAACCCGTACTTGGCTTGGCATCCGGTTTGGGGCCTTCTCCGGTCGGCGGCGTCTTGGGCTTCGGCTTGGTCTTGGTCTTCGGCTTGGCGGAAGGCGTGCCCGGCTTGAGCGGAGCGAGCACCATCGTCATCCTTCGGCCCATCGCCTTGGGATAGCGATCCACCTTGGCCACGTCCTCGAGCATCTTGATGATCTCGTTGAAGGCCGCAAGCCCCAGGTCGTGGCGGAACCGCTCGCGACCGCGGAAGAGCATCGTGAACTGCACGCGATCGCCATCCTTGAGGAAACCGCTCGCCCGGTTCATCTTGATGGTCCGATCGTGCTCGTCGGTCTTGGGCCGCAGGCGAACCTCTTTGATCTTCTGCTCGTGGTGGCGCTGCTTCTGTTTCTTCGCCTGATCGTACTTGTGCTTGCCGAAGTCCATAATCCGACAGACGGGCGGCCGCTCGTTCGGAGAAATCTCCACGAGGTCCATCCCGACATCGCGGGCCATGCGCAGCGCCTCCGCAGTCGGAACGACGCCGAGCATCTCTTTGTCCTGGTCGATCAACCGGACCGGTGTGATACGAATCTGCTCATTGCTTCTGAATTTGATAATGGGTAAACACCCTCCTTTCTCGACGATAACGCTGCGGCGCCACCGAACACTCTTGCCTGCAAACGGCGAATCACGTCGCCGCCTGATCCTTCTGCGATTCTGGCTTGTTGGCCTGCAACAACATCGTAAGAAACAGCTTCAAGTCCATGTTGTCCAGTTGCCGACCTTCCCGGTCGTTCACGTTAACGGTGCGGCTCTCGGCCTCTTGCTCGCCGACGACGGCGATGTACGGAATCTTCATCTTGCGGGCCCGATGCTTCTTGGGGCCGATCCGCTCGGGCGTGTCGTCCAACTCGACACGAAGGCCCGCCGCGCGGAGACCGTCGGCCAACTCCTTGGCATAGGCGGCGCTCTTCTCGCTGATCGACGCCACGACCACCTGGACCGGCGCCATCCAGAACGGGAACGCGCCCTCGAAGTGCTCGATGAGGATGCCCATGAACCGCTCGAAACTGCCGAACGGGGCACGATGGATCATCACCGGGCGATGCTGCTTGTTGTCGCGGCCCGCGTATTCCAGGCCGAACCGTACAGGTAGATTGTAGTCTACTTGAACGGTGCCCAGTTGCCACTCGCGGCCGATGCAGTCCTTGACGACGAAGTCGATCTTCGGGCCGTAGAAGGCGGCCTCGCCGATCTCTTCCGTCGCTTCGAGGCCGCTGGCCTTGACGGCATGGCGAATGGCGTCCTCCGCCTGGGCCCAGCCTTCGGGGTTATCGATGAACTTGTCGCCTGCCGGGTCGCGCAGGCCGATCCGCACGCGATAGTCGTGAAGGCTCAGGCCGTCCAAGACGTACCGCGTGAGTTGCAGACAGGCCGCCAACTCCTCGGGCAACTGTTCGGGCATGCAGAACAGATGCGCGTCGTCCTGCGTGAAGCCGCGAACCCGCGTCATGCCCGACACTTCGCCCGACTGTTCGTAGCGATAGACGCGGCCGAACTCGGCCAGCCGCACGGGCAGATCGCGATAGCTGCGCGGCTCGCTGGCGTAGATTCGCACGTGGTGCGGGCAGTTCATCGGCCGCAGCAGGTGGCCTTCCTCGGTGGCGAGGTGATCCTCCAGCCGTTTCATCGCCGCCTCGTCGAGCCCCTCAGCGGGGATCTCGACCCCTAGAAGCTCGCTCAGCGGCCCGGCCACCTTTTTTATCCGCTCGGCACGGTCGGCCGCCGAAACGCCCTGCTCGTTGCAGTCGCAATGCGCCTGGGCGACGGCGGAAAGCAACGAAGCCGACGGGTTTTCGTATAGCGGCGGGTACTGACTGTCCTGGTAGTAGGGAAAGTGGCCGCTCGTTCGGTAGAGTTCGAGCCGGCCGATGCTCGGCGTATAGACCGGCTGATAGCCGTGGCGGATCAACTCTTCGCGGAGATAGTCTTCGAGCAGTGAACGGACGATGGCCCCGTTGGGCTTCCAGAGGACCAGGCCCGTTCCAACCATCGGGTCGAGCGTGAAGAGGCCGAGCTCCTGGCCGAGGCGTCGGTGGTCGCGTTTCTTGGCTTCTTCGAGCCGGGCGAGATGGACCCTGAGTTCCTTCTTGCTATGGAAAGCGGTGCCGTTGACGCGCTGGAGCTGCTGCTTGGACGAGTCGCCGTGCAGGAACGCGCCAGAGACGCTCAGGAGCTTGAACGCGCCGATGCGCTTCGTGCTGGGCAGGTGCGTCCCCATGCAGAGGTCTTCCCAGTCCTTGCCGGGTTCGGGGCCCGTGGCGTAGAAGCTGAGCGTCTCGCCCTTGGCCCGCAGGGCGTTTTCGACCTTGAACGGGTTACCCTCGGTTCTGACCTTGGCCAGACCCTCGTCGCGGCCCATCTCGTATCGAGTGAAAGGCCGATCCTCGGCGACGATCTTCTTCATCTCCGCTTCGATCGCGGGAAAATCGTCGGGCGTCAGTTTCTTGTCGAGATCGACGTCGTAGTAGAATCCGCCCTCGACCGTCGGGCCGTAGACGAGGCGCGTCTGGGGCCAAAGCCGGCAGATCGCCTCGGCCATGACGTGGGCCGTGCTGTGGCGTAGGACGTCCAGCGACTCGGGGCTCTTCGACGTCAGCAGGGAGAGCTTGCAGTCACCGGCCAGCGGCGTGGCCATATCAAGGGTCACGTCGCCGCTGCCGAAGTTGGCCACGGCCCCCAGCGCGGCTGCGGCCAGACCGGGGCCGATCTCGGCCGCGACGTCGGCGGAAGACGCGCCGTCTGACATCTGCTTCACGGACTCGTCGGGGAGCGTGACGTGAATCATGGAACGGTGAGTACGAGAATGGACATGAACATGAACCGCATGAACCTCTAGTCACATGAGTAGGGTGCACATCGCCGAAGCCCCGGCCCGCACGGCGAACCCTGCCCTTTCGCCGAGCTGACTTTGCCAGACTATATCACACGCGCGAACCCGGTCAAGACGACCCAGGGGGACTGCTCGATCAGAGCCGCGACCGTGAGGGAGCGCACATCGTACGGCCCCGCTCCGAAGACCGGGGCCGAGGACGGCTCGGCTCGGCACGCTGGCCCCGCCCGCATTACGGGCCAATGCGATCGATCGTGCCGCCAAGGCGGAACTGGGCAATGGCATCGGGCCAGATTCCGCCGCCGGTGGGATCGATGCTCGATCCCATCGGGAGCCATTGGAAGGGATTCGAAGCTTCGAGGTCGCCCTGCGGTTCAACGTGTCCATCGTAGAACGCCACATTCATCTTGAAGGCGTTGCCCGTGGCACCCTGTGGAGGTTCGGCGGTCGAATGACGGAAGGCGTAAATCCTGGAATCCACGGTCCCCTGATGGGGGTTGCCGGGGGCCCAGTTCCGGTCCCATGACCGCGTCCAAGGGCTGTACGCGCCCGGATCAGAGAAGGCGCCGCCGAAGCCGCCCAGGGGACTCAGATCGTAGTCCGGCGCGATGCTCGATGTCGCATACCTCGCGCCGTCCGCACAGAACACCTTATTGGCCGGATTGCCCATCTTGTTGATGCTGGGCCTCCACTTGGCCGGCAGTTTCTCCTCGAAATTCGACGGCATGATGGTCAACCCCGCAATGGCAGGGGGGCCA
>CAYYPB010000255.1:0-4847 GCA_964473405.1 uncultured Planctomycetaceae bacterium | reverse complement strand
TTCGCCATGGGCGGCACGGCCGCGGCCAGACGCCCCACGTCAATCAGTACGATGTCATTCGCGTCGGCCGCAAGACGGCTGCGGATCCGGCGAACGTACTCATTCTTGTCCAGTGTGGGTCCCGCCTTCAACCGTCGCGTCAGGTCGACGACGCCAAATGGCGCCTGCGCGACCGTGAAGAGGATCTGCTTGTCATCCAGGATGGCTTGCTGAAGTAGAGCTCCCTTGCCGTACACGACCGCGATCTGCTCTCCGACAGGCTCGGGTGACCCGGGCGCGTCGAGCTGGAGTTGGACATAGCGGACACCCTCGCGGCGATACTCCTCGAACCCGCCCATGCTGCATGCGGCACCGCCGGGGATGAACGATGTCATCAACTCGGCGGCATTCTCCTGGATGAAGCGGTAGCTCTTGAAGACCGCTTGGGCGTCGTCCACGGCATAGCCGGTCAACACTTGCATCGGCGCCATCTTGCCGGGCGGCGAGGTGAGCATGAACTGCGTGCCGTTCAAGCCGGCGGCACACTCCATCGCCGTGTCAACGAGCTTTGTCCGCAGGTCTCTCGGAATCGTCCCCTTCACCGAGTCCAGACCGTAGAAGAACCGGCTGAAGCGGCAATTGAACGACTTGCCCGGCGGGCACTTCCAGTCGAACACCCCGGCCATGTAGAACGGCTGGTCCGGAAGCCCCCGAAACAAGTCCACGCCGGTACGTCGCACATTGCCGAGATAGTTCGCGAACCATGCGCCCCGGCGAAACGCCAAATGATGCCCGATGCGGAACGTCTTGCCGTCGAACGCCAGCGACAGGGTGATCGTGTCCAACTGCTGCAATGCTTCGGAAAAGCCGTCGGCCAACCAACCGATCAACGCGCCGATCTGCTCGCGACGGGCGGGCTCCTGCTCCGAGGCGATGCTCAGCTTGATGAGGTTGCCTGCCAGCATCACGAACGGGCTGATCTTCTTACGCCAGCGGTCCATCCGCAGGTGCAGGACGATGTCGCCCCGGGCATCCATCGCGGCGCACTCGCTCGGCAGTGAGGCGGCCAGGGACCGCTCCGGCGCGACGCGCTTCACGCGGTGCAACCACTTCGACTGCTCGCAGACGAAGGCGATGCCGTCGCGCATCAGGAGATGGTACGAGCCGAAAGGTCCCTCTTGAAGCCGAGGCCGGTTCTCCCGTCCCCCGACCTTCGCCATGAACGCTGCTGGATCTTTGGGAACAAAGGCGATCAGCGGGCACTGCCCGCTGCCGGTATCAGAGTCTTCGCCGCGGAGAAAGGCACCGAGTTCCTCGGGCTTGGAGAGAATAATGTGGATCGGCTGCGAGAGGTCCAACGTGCCGGGCTGGAACCCGATGGCCATCTCGAAGTCGGCCAGATCGAATCCACGCGAGTCCTGGTTCAGCCGACGGGCGAACCCCACGAGCGCACGCGAGGAGACGCCGACGTTGGAGAGCGTCAGCACACCCGCGACATCGCTGGGGACATACCGCAAGGCGTCCGCGGCGATCGACGGACCAGCGGCGGCTGCCATCGCGACGACGGCCATCGCGACTTCAACGAGCCGAGGCCGGTAAGAACTAGGTTGTGCGTTTGGCGATATCGCCTTCATCTCCGCGTCACTCCGCACAGGCGGGACCATCCTGGGGTTTCGGCGTTCGTCCCCGCTCCGATCTCGTTCGTTCGGCAAGACGCCAGATAGGCTATCGCCCAGAAAGGATCGCGCATTATAGGGAACGACCCGAGCCTGTCTGCCTCACGCGAGTACACGGCGAGGCCGCTTTCCCAGGCAGTTTGGCCACGAGAGGGCGGTGGGCGATCCGAGGGCCCCAGCGAGTCCATTCTGTCTCGTGTTGGGGGTGTGGCTCGGCGGCCACGAAAAGAGTGGAACGGCTAGAAGCGGAGGGTGTCTCAGGGAAGGCTCCAGGGGGCCTTCTTCAGCAGGGCCCGGACCTCGGCGAGAGCCGCCTTGGCTTGCTTCCGGGACTTCGAACTGGCCCTCTTGGTGCTGAGCGTCTCGGAGATTCGATTCGCCGGCACCGCGACGCCCGAGGTCTGGAGCATGTGGTGCAGGGATCCCTCGGCCTTCTGGACCAACGATTTGAGGCCGGCCAGGGAACGGCGTGAGGTGGCCGAATCGCAGTACTGATCGACGAGTACGCTTAGGATGCCCGCCACATTGAGGACGAGAAGTGATTGCTGCGCCGCGCCCGCTTTGGCGTAGCAGTTTTCAGCAGCCGCGAGCCCCGAGACGTCCTTCCAGGCGTCCCCGCTGCCGCTACGCAGTTGGTCGAGTCGGCTGGTCAAGACCGTGTTCAGAGCCTCGGCGACGGCCTTCGAGAAGCGGAAATCGGAGACGCGCGAGCGGAAGTCGATGGCGTCATAGATGATGCGGAGGACGAGTGGGTCGCGTTCGGCGGCACCCGCTCGGCCCAGGGCCCGCAGGGCGGCGCGACAGGCCGGCTCGTTGTTAGCGAGATCGGGTTGGAGCAGTTGAATGCCTCGGATCGCCCGATAGCGGACGGCGGCATGGGGCGAGAGGGTCGCCGCGGCCAGCGCATTGGTCGTGTTGACATGGTCGATCGCCACGAGAACGAGGATGGCGTCGAGGGCCGGTTCGAGTTCGGCTTTGGTGACGAGGCCGCCGAGCTGCTCGGAACAGGCTGCGGCGTAGGCCGCGATCCCGACCGGGCTCGCGTTCTTGACGCGTGAGGTGCCGACGAGCGTGTCACGGGCTTCCTTTCGCCGCGCATCGTCGGACTTGGCATCCACGAGCTCTCTGGCGCGTTGGGTGACCTCGGACGTGATCTTGGCCTTGTCGCGGCTGTTGAGTTTCGGTTGAGCCACGATTGCGGCGAGGACGTCGCGCGCAAGGGCTTCGCACGGCAAAGAGGAGATCACGACCGCAGCAGCAGCCATCCAACAGCATCGTCGAAACATTGGAATGTCCAGTTCCCCCAGGCAGTGGCAGGCGAAGTCCTAGGCAATCGAATCGCAGCCTCTTCCCGGCGACCAATGCGCCCCCAGGGGCCTCAGCGGCGAGAAGACTACTCCCCCAAGCGTAGCGGCAGAGGCCCGAAAGTGTCAAGGGCAAAAGGCCCACGCCGCCGATATGGACGATCCTGCGTCCGCTTCGCAAGGCCCGCCCCCTACGGCAGAAGCGAGCGAGAGGCCATTATCAGTCCCCGGCGATAACCCGCTCGACGGCGCGGGCAATCGCACCGCAACCGCGCCGCCGAGCCACCCTCTCGTGGCACCTTGACCGGTGGCTGGGAGGAACCGGCGCGCGACGCGTTCGCTACATCCGTCGCGTTTTCGCCGCACCGCGAGCGTGACGAACGACCTTCTCGTCCGGACGATGCCTCGCCTTGGTCGCGGACGAACGCAGCGCCGGGTCCGACACATCAACGATCTTGGGGTACACGCCACGTTGATCCCAGAGATAGTACATCGGCGGGCTGCCCAACACCTGGCGAAACGTCTGGCCGAGTTGCTCGGCCGGTCGCCCCTCGACGCGATACTTGCACGTTCCCTGTACGACGCCGGCCCAGGCTTGCACGGTCTCCTCCACGAGCTTGCGCACGCGCGGATACCGGGCGATCCGCTTGGGAAAGTTCTCCGAGAACGGGTCGAGCTTCATTTGCCGCATGCGTTCGAGCAGCTTCAGCCGTCCCTTCGGCAGGGGGCACTGCCCGACGCGGTGCATACCCGCCCGTTCGAAGACCGGGTTGACTTCGCCCATCGCCGCGAGGCACTCGACGAATCGCACGCCGACCTGCGGCAGCGTGTGCCGAACGAACCAGTGGCCCAGCCCGCAGCCTCGCACGTCCGGATGCATGACGAGCCGTCGCAGAATGCGCAGCTCGCGATTGAGTCGCCGGACGTTCCGCTTGAACCGGCCGGATGTCGACTTGTTCCGCAGCGATAGCTCCATCGGGGCGTGTGCATAGACCAGGATGCCCAACGGCTCGTTCGTGCCGGTCTCCTTTAGGAGGAAGACCTTGTCCACGAACCCGAGGCTGTCGCGATGGCGATAGTGCATCGGCTTGAAGAACTGGTAGTCCTTCACCGTGCCGCGTTCGACCGTCACCCGCCTTCGCAGGGACATCGCGCGACGGTCCGGCTTGTGCTCCGTGACCACCGGCTCACTGAGCCCCAGCGCGACGATCTGATCCGGCTGGAGATCCTGCACCACATCCGCGCGCGTCGTGGCCACGACCAGGGCCAGCCGATGCCGCGTGACCAGCTTGCGGAGGTTGTAGGCCACGGCCTTGGCCGTCCGGCGATGGACGATGGCGGTGAACTCGTCGCAGAAGATCGTGCGGGCATCCTCTCGGGCGATGGCTTGGCCGACGGCCTTGGCCAGAGATGCCCGAAAACGCTCGCCATCGGAGAGGTCGGCAAACCGACGAACCCACAGTCGCGGCTCGCCCAGCCCGCAGGCCGTCAGAATCTCCAGGGCCGTTGCCAGCGTGCCGCGTGGGGCGATGGCATCCACGATGGGCCGATCCGTCGGGAAACGGCCTCGTCCGACCCAGATGGGCCGCTGGACCTTCTCGGCGATCTCGTTCAAGACCGAGCTCTTGCCGCTGCCCGATGGCCCGGTCAGGAAGACGATCCGCCCCGGTCCCAGGGTGACGGCCAGATCGTCCACGACCACAAAGGGCGTTTCCCGAGCCGGAATACCGAATCGCCAGCAGATATCCCGCTTGCGAGCCGTCATCCGAGCAATCCCCGGCTCTCGGATGATCTGAAGCCGGATGCTCCGGCCTTTCTCCGGCCCCTGTCGCCCGCTATCGAGCCCCTCATGCTGCCCCGTCCGTGCCGCAATGCTGCTGTGCTGACC
>CAYYPB010000254.1:0-4857 GCA_964473405.1 uncultured Planctomycetaceae bacterium | reverse complement strand
GGCAAGCTGATCATCGCGTCCCCCACCTCCAGAGGAGGTGGGCCACCCATCATGGACGGGTGGCCCATGTCCTTTGGACATGGGGGAGTCGATGATGGAAAGGCCGGACGGCCCAACTATTCCTGGCAAGCTGATCATCGCGTCCCCCACCTCCAGAGGAGGTGGGCCACCCATCATGGGCGCAGCCGACCGGAAAACATCACAACGGGAGACGATGCAATGAGCATACTGGATCGAATCGTCAGCGCGGTACGCGGTGGAGAACAGAAGCGGCCCACGCCTGGCACACTGGTCGGCCGCCGGCCGGAGGATTCCTGGCGAGACTACCCCGCCGACGGGCTGACGCCGAAACGGCTGGTCTCGATCTTCCGCGAGGCCGACGCCGGATCGCTGTCGGCACAGATGGCACTCTTCGAACAGATGGAGGAAAAGGACGCCCACGTCTTCAGCGTGGCCAATACGCGGCGACTGGCCGTCACGGGCTTGCCCTGGGAGATCGTCTCGGCTGCCGAGATGCCGGGCTGGGGCGTCGGACGGGGCGTCTCGCAGGATCGCGGCCGCGCCGATGCCGCGGCGAGCTACTGCGACAGCATTCTCAGAGACCTGGACGGGTTCGAAGAAGCCCTCGCCCACCTCTCGCTGGCGCACGGCCGCAACATCTCCGTGGTCGAACTCGTCTGGGACGCAACGCCGGCGGGGATTCGGCTGTGCAGTACCGTGCCGATTGACTTCGGTCGCCTCGTGATGGGTGACGAGGGTGACCTCCGGATCTTGACCGAGGCGTCGAAGCTCGACGGCATCCCCCTGCGGCCCGACAAGTTCATCGTCCACACGCCGCAGAGCCCGACGGGCCATCCGATGCGCGGCGGGCTGCTGCGTGTTACCGCCGCCGCCTATCTGGCCAAGCACTTCGCCATCAAGGACTGGCTGATCTTCGCGGAGGTCTTCGGGATGCCGGTGCGCGTCGCCCGATACCAGCCGAACGCTACGCGAGCCGAGAAACGCGAGCTGCTCGATATGCTCAAACAGTTGGGTGCCGATGCGACCGGCATCTTCTCGAAGGCCGTGGACCTCGAGATCAAACAGACACGGCTGCCGGGCGAGACGAATCTCTACGAGAACCTGTGTCTCTACTTTGATCGCGAGATCAGCAAAGCCTGGTTGGGCCAAACGCTGACGACCGATGTCGTTCGACAAAGAGCCGGCGCGGGCGCGGCGATTGTCCACAATCGCGTTCGCCAGGATCTTCGCGACGACGACCTTCGCCGCGAGTCGCACACCTTGCGGCGAGACCTGCTCTCGACCTTGACACGCCTGGAGTTCGGACCCGACGTACCGGTGCCCTACTTCCGCCGCATTCCAGACCAAACCCTGGAGCCCGAAACGCTGAGTCGCGTGCTGGGCGTGGCCGTCAATGAACTGGGTGCCAAGGTGCCGGCAGGCTGGGCCCACGCGGCACTGGGCCTCCCCGAGGCGGAGGCGGGGCAGGCGGTGTTGCCGGGGACGGCGAAGTGAATTGGGAATCTAGAATAGGATTGAGAAACAGAGCTGCATGACAGCAAACTCTCAATTCACACTTCTCCATTCTCGATTCCTCCTGGGCAATACGCTGCGGGTGCCCCACCCCCTTATGGGCCCTCGGGCCCATGGGGGTGGGGGTCGGACGATGATGGAGCGAATGTAGAACTGAGAAAAAAGATGCATCACAGCGAACGCTCAATTCACACTTCTACATTCTCAATTCCTCGCGGCCAGAACGTTGAACAAGCATGTGGGTTGTCAGTAGTCGAACGGGATCACGGGAGAATATGATGCAGACAACAGCGGGAGAGAGTGTGGTCGACATCGGGGCAACGGCGAAGTCGGCCGAGGCCGACGCGACGACGCTGGAACGGGTGGTCCTGGACGCCGCCATGCTCGACGAGGGCGACGCGTTGGGAGAGAACGCCGGCGAAGCCGCCGTGCCGAATCGCATTCTGATCGTGCCCTGGGGCGAGGTCCGCAGCGCGTCGGGCACCTTCATCGCCGACGAACAGGCGATGCGGGCGGCCATCTCGGAGTTCGAGGCGCACGGAACAGACCTGCCGATCGACTACGAGCATCAGACGTTGGGCGGAAGCTACAGCTCGCCCACGGGCCAAGCGCCGGCGGCAGGGTGGATCAGGTCGCTGGCCATCGTTCGACCGGGCAACGCGGACGCCGACGAGCCGGGGCTGTGGGCCGAAGTCTCGTGGACGAGCGAGGCGAGTGAGAAGCTCGCGAGCCGGCAATACCGCTACCTCTCGCCTGTTGCACTCGTGCGACGAGTGGACCGTCGACTCGTGGGTGTTCACTCGGTTGCGCTCACCAACAAGCCGGCCATCGTGGGGATGCGGCCCGTCGTGAACCGCGACGAGGCGCCGGTGACAGCCGAGCCGCAGGTCTCGATGGTGCATGACAGCCTCGATTCCGATGTCACACTCACGGCATTGCGCGAGACGCTGTCGCTCGACGTCGCGGCCGGTTCTGAGGCGGTCTTGGAAGTGGCGTTGGGCCGGATTCGCACGCTGGAATCGACCTGCGCCCAGCGAGCGGCGTCGGATCGCGTGGCCGGCGCGTTGTCGAGCGGCAAACTGACCGGCTCTCAGCGAGACTGGGCTTTCGCCCTGGCGATGCGCGCTCCGGATGAGTTCGACCGGTGGGAAGAATCCGCGCCCAGGGTCGTCGCGCTGGGCAGACTCGCTCCTCCAAGCAGCCCCGACGGTCGGCTCCAACAGAAAGCCGTCGAAGCGGCCGCACGCTCGGAGTGGCAGGCGAATCGACAATTCCTCGAGCAACTCTGCACAGAAGACGCGTACGCAATCACCGCCGCGAGAGATTGCGCCGAGAACTGATTCCAGTGAGGACGCGGCGTCCGGCTCCCCTGTCGGATGCGACGACGACAACGAACAAATGACCGCGGTGCCGGGGCGCACCACGCGAACACAAGGAGACCATCATGGCATTGACTGCGAATCGTGAACTGAACCGTTATGTGGACCAAGAACTGCGTTCGTACTCCGTCGCGGCGACAGAGCACATCCACAAGGGCGCGTTCGTCGGCGTCGAACGCACGACCGGGCATGTGCGAAACCTCCAAGCTGGCGACCTCTTCGCCGGCATCGCCTATGAGGAGATCGACAACACCGCCGGTGCGGCGGGCGAATTGTCCGTCAGAGTGTATACGCAAGGCGATTTCGTCCTCCCGATCACCGGCATGACACAGGCGCAGGTCGGCGGCCCTGTCTTTGCCACAGACAGCGAGCAGGCCGCCGGCGGGCCGACGCCCGGCGCGTCTTATGTCGGCGTCCTCGTGGCGACGATCTCCGCCGGCTCAGGCATCGTGCGCATCGGACCGATGGGAACGTGGCAAACCGAGCATTCGCTGCAGGCATCGTTGTCGAGTTCCACGACGGGCGCGACGACCCATGCCGTGCTGATTCCCGAGCGCGCGATCTTCGTCACCAGCGCCCAGGTCTCGTTCTCGACCGTTCCGGACCAAGGCAATCTCGACGTCGGCACGACCGTGTCCGACCCTGACGAAATGGTGGACGCGTTCAACTTGGCAGGACTCGCCGCCAATTCGCCCACCACGCTGGCATTCGTGGGGCGAAGCTTCGCCGCCGGTGCGCCGCTCTATGCGAAGGTCGGCCAAGCATCGACCACCGCAGGCGACGGCGGCGTCCTCTCACTGCGCTACGTGGAACTGCCGTAGCAACACTCACAGAAGAGACTCACGAGCCCGGCCGTGATCGGGCCGGTCAACGAAAACGAAAAACGAGAGAATCAGCAAGGAGCATCGATCATGGCGGTCATCAATACGGGCTTGCTCACCAAAGGGCTTCGCAGCGAGTTTTTCAACCGGTTCGAAGCCACGAAAACACACTACCAGGACTTGGCGACGCGCATCGTGTCGACCTCGGATCAGGAAACCTACAAGTGGCTCGGCACGGTTCCCCAGGTGCGCGAATGGGGGACGGGGCGGTTGGCGAAGGGGCTGCGTTCCGAGAGTTACTCCGTCGAGAACCTCAAGTACGAGGCGACGCTCGAGGTGGATCGCGACGAAATCAGCGACGACCAGACCGGGCAGATCAAGCTGCGCATCGGCGAGTTGGCCCAACGCGCGGCGACGCACAAGGACTATCTTATCTCGCAGTTGTTGATCGATGGCGAGACGGCCGGAAACAACAGCTATGATGGTGTCACATTTTTTGGCACTACGCACGAGTCCGGCGCGTCAGGTCAGCAGAGCAACCTGCTCACCTTCGACGCGGTCGATCCCAACTCGGCGACCGTCGACGAGTTCAAGGAATCGCTCAAGGCCGCCATCTCCCAGATGCTCGGCTTCAAGGATGATCAGAACGAGCCGATGCTCATCTCGACAACGGGTCTTCTCTGCGTGGTTCCGCCAACCCTGTTGTTCGCGGCGACCGAGGCTATCAACGCGTCCGTCATCGACAACGAGAACAACGCCCTGCAGGGCATCGCCCGCGTCATCTCTCTGCCGTGGCTCGCGGATCAGTCCAAATGGTATCTGACGAAGACCGATGGCGTCGTTCGACCGTTCATCTTCCAGGACCGAGAGCCCATCGAGTTCAACGCCCGGGCCGAGGACTCGGACGAAGGATTCCGCCGCGAGAAGTTCCTCTACGGCGTGCGCGCTCGCTATCGTATGGCCTACGGTTACTGGCAGTTCGCCACACGCACGGACTTCGTCTAGTCGATCTCGCGGGCGCGGCAGGTCCGATTGTTTCGGGCGGGCGCCTATCGGCTTTTCCGTTTGCGCGTTTACGACCCGAGGGTCGCAAGATGCGCGACACAAACCACGAAGACCTCGGC